>JANYGE010000151.1 GCA_025362535.1 Hyphomicrobiales bacterium | reverse complement strand
GAAATCATCCGTATACAGATGAATATGGTTCTCACCCATTTTCATCGAAGGCGGAGCCATGTCTAAAACCCAACCCTCACCCAGTCTTCACATAATTCCGCCAATTATGTTCCTCCACAAACCCCAGCACCTCGCGGGTTTTGCGGTTCGAGAGCGGAGCTTCAAAGCCTTCTAGGGGCCGCGAGATTTTTGTGCCGGGGCACCAGCGCGCCAGAAAGGCTTCGGTTGGTTCATGGGCCGTGATGGTGTCATTCACCGCGTTGAACACCTGATAGCCCAAACCATTTTTCTCCAAACATAAATGCACGATCTGGCCAAGGTCGCGTGCATCAATATAGCTCCAGGCATTGCGCTTGCGCGACAGTGGATCGGCCATGAAGCCGGGGAACTTATCATATTCATGGGGCTCAATCACATTGCCAATGCGCAGCGCATAAATATCCGCCCCACTGCGCATGGCAAAGGCGCGCGCAGTTTTTTCATTGATAACTTTAGAGAGGCCATAACTGTCCATCGGGTCGCTATCGTAATCCTCATCCAGCGGAAAATGATGATAGTCCTTGTCGCCCTCAGCAAAGCACACGCCATAAGTGGTTTCGCTTGAGGCAATGATGATCTTGCGAATACCCAGCTTCACTGCTGCTTCAATCACGTTGTAAGTGCTGGTCACATTTTCAGTGAAGGTCACATTGTCGGGCTGAATGAGCACACGGGGGATTGCGGCAAAATGCACAACGGCATCAACCTTGGCTGGCCCAGCGCCAGTATCATAACCTTCAAAACCAAAATGCATCGAGAGCGCGTTGAACACTTGGCCACTGTCAGTCACATCAGTGATCAAGGTGTTCACCCCCGGGCAATCCAGCGGCTTCAAATCAAGATTGAAAATCTCATGGCCCTTGGCTTTAAGCCAAGGCACCACATGCCGCCCGGCTTTGCCAGACCCACCCGTGAACACAATCCGCATTTCTTAAACCTCTATTCGTTTTCTTTGAGCTTCTGGGCATAGACATTGATAATCAGCGCCGACAGAAGAATGAGACCACGGATCAGAATTTTAAGGAAGCTATCAATCTGAATATGATCAAGGCCATTGTTCAAAACACCAAGCACCAACAGGCCGATGATGGTGTTGCCAATGCCACCGCGCCCACCGAACAGGCTGGTGCCGCCCACCACAACAGCGGCAATGGCATCCAGCAAATAGCTATCAAATTGGTTTTGCTGGGCGGAACCGAAATAGGCCACAGCCAACATTCCGGCAATGCCAGAGCACATGGCCGAGATCACCAACACCGAGCCAATGATGAATTTGACATTCACCCCGGAATATTCCGCCGCCTCGCGGTTGCCACCGGTCATATAAATATAGCGGCCAAAGCGCGTGTAAGTCAGCACCAGATGGCCCACGCCGAGAAAAATAATCGCAACGATGATCGCCCATCTGATGCCGAAGATCGAACCAGACCCAAGCGTGGTGATGAGATCAGGAAAAGTATAAGCGATTTGCCCGCGCACCAGCAAAGCCGAAACCCCATTGGCAATCTGCATAATGGCAAGCGTCATGATGAAAGACGGAATGCCAATCCATGTCACCCCAAAGGCGGTGATGAGACCAAAAGCAAGGGCGGCCAGCAGCGTGAGTATGATGGCAATCACCCCCGGCAGAGGCAGGTTCGCAATGTTCACATAATCGGGTTGAATGGTAAAAAAGGTCACGGTTATGCCAACCGCATTGGCCACCGCTGCCACCGACAAATCAATCTCGGCTGTGAGAATAACGTAGGTGAGCCCCACCGCGATGATCGCCGTTATGGAAATCTGCGAGAGGATGTTCATGAAATTCACCATCGTGAAGAACGATGAGCTGGCCACCGTAAAGAAAATAACGAGGGCCATCAGCGTGAACACCGGCGCTATATTGCGCAGCTGGTCTTTCAACAGATTTTTGAGGCGGCTTGGCTTTTGTACTTCGGTCGCGTTCATATCAAGTGTTCCCTATGCCGCCGCCAAGAGGTCGGCTTTATGGATTGTTCCTACATTAAATTCTTTGGCCACAGTGCCTTTGCGCAAGACGCTGACACGATCAGCCAGCGTGAGAATCGTCTCAGGCTCGGTCGAGAGCACCAGAATGGCAACGCCTTTGTCACGCAGGTCCTTCACAATGCGGATCACATCTTCCTTGGCCCCCACATCCATGCCGCGCGTGGGCTCCGAGAGGATGAGAACTTTCGGAAGATGCGTGAGCCATTTGGCCAGCGCCACTTTTTGTTGATTGCCACCTGAAAGTGAGCCCAGCATCATATTCGGATTGGGCGGTCTGATTTGCAGATCGGCAGCGTGTTTCTGGGCGATCACCCGTTCTGATTTTGGTTTGAGGAAAAACCGATTGATACGGTCGAGGATTGAGATCGAAATATTTTTGTAAACCGGCTCGGTGCGGAACAGCATCATGCGGCGGTTTTCCGGCACAAAGGCAATGCCATGGCGGCGCGCATCTGCCGTTGAGGAGAAGGTTCGCGGCGCACCGTTCAACAAAAAGCCACCGCGCTTTAATTTTGTTTTTCCAAACAAGGCCCGCGCCAATTCAATCTGCCCGCACCCCATAAAACCGTAAACCCCGGTTATCTCTCCAGCGCGCAGCTGCAGCGAGACATTGCGCAGCAATTTGCCGTCGCCAATGGCATCGGCCGCCAACACAACAGGCTTGGCATCATCACCGCGCAGATCAGCATTCTCACCCATGTGCATGCCAATCGAGCCGCGCCCGATCATGTG
>JANYGE010000084.1 GCA_025362535.1 Hyphomicrobiales bacterium | reverse complement strand
CATAGTCGGTGACGGCAAGCGTATCAAACGGATCAAAGTTCCATGGCCAGAATGGTCCCCAAGCGTTTTCAGCCGAAGCGCGCCTGATGCCTTCTGGGCCCATACGGGTGCCAGAGCGGTGCGATACGGCTTGATCGAAAGGTACGCCAGTGATGGCGATATCAACACCCAATAAATCGCGCGTATATTTGCGGCGCATAAAGGAGAGTGCGCCTGCATAGGTGGCTTCCCAATTGGTACCTTTTAAGCTCTCACGGCGAAAAGCTTCATCGCCCGGTGTGCGTCCGAGCTTATCCATTTCAAGGGCCATTCAAATTACTCCGTTAAAAGCAGGGCATCGGCTGGGTCGAAATGCACCCAGACTTTTTGGCCACGCTCCACACCAGAACCCCCGGTGCGGGAATTGTTTTGCACGTTGATCGACAGATCCAGACCTTCGCCAATATCAGCAACAATGTGGCTGGTATCGCCATAATAGGCAACGTCTCGGATGGTGCCTTTGGTTTTTACGAGGCCCGCACCTTTAGGTTCGCTCACACTGATTTTTAATTTTTCAGGGCGGATGGCAATGGTGGCTTTATCGCCAGTTGATTTTTCACAGCCCACCTCCATGTTGCCAAGGCCTTGAGCAAGGCATGAAACTTTGCCGCCTTTTTGACCCAGCACTGCTGCATCTATCAGGTTCACTTTGCCAATAAAGTCAGCCACGAATCTGGTGCGGGGTTGCTCATAGAGTTCAGATGGAGTTGCAATCTGTTGGATCGCTCCTTTGTCCATCACAGCAATGCGGCTGGCCATGGACAAGGCTTCGTCTTGATCGTGGGTTACGATAATGAAGGTGATGCCAACGGTTTCTTGCAGGCGCGTGAGTTCAAGGCGCATGCCATCGCGCAGCTTAGCGTCGAGTGCAGAAAGTGGCTCATCGAGCAGCAATACTTTCGGGCGTTTCACCAATGCGCGCGCGAGTGCCACGCGCTGGCGCTGGCCACCAGACATTTGATCAGGTTTGCGCGCAGCCAAATGCGAGAGCTTCACCATCTCCAAGGCCTCAGCAGTGCGGCGCTTGATTTCACTGGCTTCAACGCCTGTGACTTTCAAACCATAGCCCACATTCTGCTCCACGGTCATATGCGGGAAAACGGCGTAGGATTGGAACACCATGTTGGTGGGGCGCAGGTTTGGTGGCGTTAGAGCCATATCTTGGCCCCCAATCATAATCTGGCCTTCAGTTGGCGTGTCGAGACCTGAGATCATGCGCAGCAAGGTGGTTTTGCCGCAACCTGAAGGGCCGAGCAATGCGAAGAATTCATTCTGCGCGATATCAAGCGACACATCATCAACAGCAGTGACACCGCCGGGATAGCGCCTTGAAACATTACGGATAGAGACGATTTGTTCAGACATGGTTGGTCCTCAATGCCCAGATTTTTCTGGGGCTTGCAGTTTCATAGCGATAATAGTGGCAACGACAGTAATAGCGATCAGCACAGTGGAGGCTGCATTGATTTCAGGAGAAACACCACGGCGCACCAGCGAATAGACTTTCACCGGGAAGGTTACGGTTTCAGGGCCTGAGGTGAAGAAGGTGATCACAAAATCATCGAGCGAAAGGGTGAAGGCGAGCAATGCTCCGGCAATCAGACCGGGCATCATAAAAGGCACAATCACATTCCAAAAGGTTTGCCATTCGGTAGCGCCCAAATCCTTTGAAGCTTCTTCCAATTGGCGGTTAAACCCGACAAGGCGCGAGCGCACAACAACCGTGACGAAGGGAAAGCAAAAGGCAATATGGGCGATAATAATATTGGCCAGATTTAACGGCCAAGGCATGGCAATGACGGCGGTCATCATGCCAGAAAAATTGAAGAACAACAGCAATGCTACACCCATGCAGATTTCGGGGATCACAATGGGCAAACCCATGAACGCTTCATAGGAACCTTTGAACGGAAATTTAAAGCGCCACAACATAAGAGCCACCATGGCGCCAATCACCGTTGCGAAAATGGTAGCGATAAAAGCAATCATCAGTGAATTGGTCATGGCCTCGATAAGGGCGTCATTGTTCCAAGCCTTAACGTAATTATCAAGGGTGAAACCGCGCCACACCACACCGCGCTTATCGGTGTTAAAGGAGAATGCAATGAGCGTGATGATGGGAATGTAGAGCATCACATAGATTACACCAAACAGGATTTTCAGCCAAAGGCGGCTGGCATAATCGAGGGGGCCCTGCCCCGGTTTCAAAGTTGCGACCATTAGACGTCGACTCCTGCACTGCGTTTGGCTACGAAGGCGCGGATCATCAGAGCGGCAAATGTTGCAAACATCAACATGAATGAAATCGCCGCACCGAATGGCCAATCATTGGCCGCTTTGAATTGACGCTCAATCACATTGCCGATCATGATGGCATTTGCTCCACCGAGAAGTGCCGGTGTGAGGAAGGAGCCCAAGCATGGAATGAACACGAGGATCACACCAGTGATAATGCCGGGCATGGTGAGCGGGATGGTGACATTTTTGAATGTGGTGAATTGCGTTGCCCCCAAATCCAAACTTGCCTCAAGGAAGGATTTATCGAGCCGCTCAATGGTTGCATAGAGTGGCAGCACCATAAAGGGCATATAAACATAGACGAGGCCGAAGATCACCGCGAAATCATTATAGAGCATTTCATAGGGGCCAAGCCCGACAACACTCAAGGTTAAATTCACATAGCCCTGCGTTCTGAATACGGCGATCAATGCATAAGTGCGGATCAGCAGGTTGATCCAGAATGGCAGCACGACCAACAATAGTAAAATGGGTTTCCAGCGCGCCGGCGCAAAACAAATGCCAAAAGCGATGGGATAAGCGGTGACCAGGCACAGAATGGTGGCCAAAGCGCTGATCCAAATCGATTTCCACATAATTTGGAGATAGAGCGGCTCAACGCTGCGCAAATAGTTTTCAAAGCCGGTGAAATAAGCATAATCGGTGATGGACACCTCACCATTTACAATGGCTTTACCGCCGAAAGACATGATGAACAGGAAGGCAAGTGGGATAACGAAGAACAACAGCAACCAAAATGTGCCGGGTGCTGCCAGTATCCAGAAGACTTTTTTATAGTCTTTCCAATTGTCCAAAATCCGTCCCCTCAAGATTTATTTTTTATGATGCTAGACAATTAAGGTAAGCGCGGCAAGCGGTGGAAAGCGCTACTCAATCCTCTCTCCCCACGAAAGTGGGGAGAGAGGATTGCTCGTTATTTAAGCCGCTTGAATCTTCGTCCAGATTTCATCGCGCATTTTGGTCACTTCTTCGCCCAGATATTTGGTGGGTTCGCAATTGGCCAGCAATTCCTTAGAAGGGTAAACCGCTGGATTTGTGATGTAGCTTTCCGGCATCAATTTCTTGGCAGCCAGATTTGGGGTGCCGTATTGAATTGTGGTTGCGGCCGCTTTGCCATTTTCTGCATCAAGAATGAAGTTCAAGAATGCATGGGCATTTTCAGGATGCGGAGCGCCAGTTGGAATAGCCCAATTGTCAGTCCAGACGTTTGAACCTTCTTTCGGAATGATATAGTTCAAGTCAGCGTCTTCTTTCATCACTTGGGTGATGTCGCCGGACCATTCTTGGCATGCCACAACTTCGCCCGATGCCAGCAAATCCTGGCCGTTATCTGGGGCGAAAACTTTGATGTTTTTCTTGTTGGCAATCAAAAGCTCTTCAGCTTTTTTCAGCTCGTCAGGATTGGTGGAGTTAAACGAGAAGCCCAAATATTTGAGGGCGCAGCCGATAACATTTTGCGCATCGCCCAATACAGAAATCTTGCCTGCGAATTGATCGGAATCGAACAGCACTTTCCAGCTGTCGATCACAGTGTCGCCCACGGCTGATTTGCGGTAGCCAATGCCAATTGTGCCCCACATATAGGGAATGGCAAATTTCAAGCCCGGATCAAAACTTGGATTAGCAAAATCTGGATCGATATTCGCCATGTTCGGAATTTTGGCATGATCAATTGGGGAAACCATGTTTGCTTTAATCATGCGTTCCAAATAATCACCCGCCACCACCATGGCATCATAACCCGGATTGCCTGCTTTCAACTTGGCAAACAACTCATCCATATCGGCAAACAAGTCCATTTTTGGTGCAACGCCTGTTGCTTTTTCAAAATCGGCCAATGTGGTTTCACCAATATAGGTGTCGTAATTGTAGAGGTTTAATTTTTTCTCTTCTGCAGCGAAGGCTTTGTAAGATGACAGTGTAACGCCAGCAAATGCGGCGCCTGTGCCTTTTAAAAGATCGCGGCGGTTTGGCTTAAAACGTGGTGTGAAAATGCCCATGATTGGTTCCCGGTTAAATTCAAGTTTAAGAATCTGACAGTCTGATCGCAATGATATATAATATTAAAACTGATGCAAATTATAGGCCAAATTACGACATTTCCGATTTTACATCTGCAAATGTCTTGTCGAGGGCCACGCGGGCCAGACGGAATAACTCATCAATTTCCGCCTTTGTGATGCAAAATGGCGGGGCCAAAACCATTGTATCCCAGCAGGCTCGCATGATTAAATTATTGGCAAAGCAATGATCGCGGCAAATGGTTCCTACCCGGCCTGAATCATGGAAGCGTGCTCTGGTTTTCTTATTTGAACTGAGCTCAATTGCCCCAATTAGCCCTACCGAGCGAACCTCACCCACGATCGGATGATCAGCCAATGATTGCAGGCCTTGGGCAAAATAGGGGCCTAGCTCTTTTACACGCTCGACCAGTTTTTCATCTTGCAGGATTTCAATGTTCTTGAGTGCCACCGCGGCGGCCACGGGATGGCCGTCATAGGTCATTCCATGGTTGAAATCGCCACCTTTTTCGAAAAATGGCACAGTGAGTTTGTCTGAGAAAGCCACAGCTCCAATGGGCAAATAGCCCGACGAAAGGCCCTTGGCCATATTGATGATATCAGGTTCAAAACCAAAGGTTTCAAAGCCAAACCAATTTCCAGTGCGGCCAAAACCGCAGATCACTTCATCGGAAATAATCAGAATGTCATATTTGCGGCAAATCCGCTGCACTTCCGGCCAATAGCTGGCGGGCGGAATGATAACGCCTGCTGCCCCCTGAATAGGTTCGCCGATGAAGGCCGCCACATTGTCAGGCCCGACTTCGAGGATTTTCTTTTCGAGATCAGCAGCTGCTGCAAGGCCAAACTCGTCTGGGGTTTTATCGCCACCAAAATCAAACCAATGCGGCTGCTGCACATGGTGGAAACCATCAAACGGTGTGCCGCCCTGCTCATGCATTCCCACCATTCCGCCTAAATTTGAGGCAACCATGGTGGAGCCGTGGTAACCGCGACGGCGGCCAATGAAATGCTGGCGGTAAGGTTTGCCCATGACTTTCCAATAATGGCGCACGAAACGCACAATGGTATCATTGCCTTCGGAGCCAGAATTTGTGAAGAAAATGTGCTTGAATCGTTCCGGCAATAGCGATGATATTTTCGCCGCCAATTCGGTTGCAGGCACTGTGGTGGTTTTGAAGAAGGTGTTGTAATAAGGCAAATCCAGCATTTGCTTATAAGCAGTTTCAGCCAAATCTTTGCGGCCATAGCCCACATTCACGCACCACAGGCCCGACATGCCATCAAGGATTTTATTGCCTTTGGC
>JANYGE010000079.1 GCA_025362535.1 Hyphomicrobiales bacterium | reverse complement strand
GAGAGTTTTGCATGCAATCTGCATGCATGAATAAACACATCCATATTCGGGACTTTGATGAGGCGCTGCATGAAAAGCTTGTGCAACGCGCACAATCAAAAAATTTGTCCCTTTCTCAATACTTGCGGAATGAACTCACTCAACTTGCATCTCGCCCTTCATTGGACGAAGTATTGAATCGTCTTAAAACGCGTGAACCAATGCATCTCAATCCGTCTGCTGCTGAGATGATCCGCGAGGATCGTGATAGTCGGTGATTGTCGTCGACGCATCAATCATTGTTCATCTGATCGTCGAGGCGGCAGTTGATCCCAATTTAGTTGAAATCGTTCGGCGCGCTGAAAAACTTGTTGCACCACATTTAATCGATCTTGAAGTTCTAAACGTTCTTCGCAAAAAGCGACAGCAAAACAAGATTAGCAAAGAGCGTTTAGAGCTTGCATTTGATGACTTCAATTCCATACCCATCGACCGACTAAGTACGAACCATCTGAATTCGCGCATTTGGGAACTATGTAATAATCTCACGCCTTACGATGCGTCATACATTGCACTTGCCGAGAGCCTAGATATTTCACTGCTTTCGAGAGATGCAAAAATGGCTGGCGCTCCACTGCATCGCGCAAAGATCATAATCATCTAGTCGCCCCCCGCCCCATAACCGTCACACTCCCGTAAAATTTCGGGCGCAGTTAGGCTCCATTGATGGGTCCAATAAGGAACCACAGGGAGACTAAAATGGAAAACACTGGATATTCGCATTTCGCCGAAGCCTTGGTTTTCGCTCATGGCAACAGGGCTGCATGTGAAGCAGCACGCCATGCCCAGCTTTGCGAACGCTCTGGCGACACGGAAACCGCCGACACTTGGCGCAAAATTCAGGCGCAGGTGGCTTCAATTGAGTTGTCCCCAATGCGCCGTTGCGCCTGAACAAAAGCGGAATCATTGCTATATAGGGGATCAGAGAATCATGATCCCCTATGACCGACCATAAACAAAATCCAACTGGCATCAGTGCTCGCGCCATGCAAGGCACTGAACCCGCGTACCTCAAGGGCCTAAATCCTGAGCAACGCGATGCTGTGCTTTCAACCGATGGGCCATTGCTGGTTCTTGCTGGCGCTGGCACGGGCAAGACCCGTGTTTTAACAACCCGTCTCGCTCATATTCTTACCACGCAAAAAGCGTGGCCGAATCAAATGCTGGCCGTCACCTTCACCAATAAGGCAGCGCGCGAAATGAAAGAACGCATCGGCCATTTGATTGGCAATGTGGTGGAAGGCATGACTTGGCTTGGCACCTTTCACTCCATCGGTGTGAAAATCCTACGCAATCATTATGAACTGGCAGGGCTTCGCTCTGGATTTTCAATTCTAGATGATGATGATCAGGTGCGTCTGCTCAAGCAATTGCTAAAGGCCGAAGGTATTGATGAAAAACGCTGGCCAGCAAGGCAACTGGCCAATGCCATTGACGGCTGGAAAAATCGCGGCCTTACGCCTGATAAGGTTACAGAAGCTGAAGCCTATAGCTTCGCTAACGGTCTCGGCAAAAAGCTTTATCAAGATTATCAAGCCCGCCTGAAAACCGTGAATGCCGCTGACTTCGGCGATTTGTTGCTGGAAGTCGTACGCATTTTCCAAACCCACCCAGATGTTCTGAAATCCTATCAGCAAAAATTCAAATATATGCTGGTGGATGAATATCAAGACACCAACGTGGTGCAATATCTCTGGCTGCGCCTGCTCGCTCAAGGCCACCGAAATATTTGCTGTGTGGGCGATGATGATCAATCGATTTATGGTTGGCGTGGTGCCGAAGTGGATAATATCCTGCGCTTCGAGAAAGATTTCCCCGGCGCTAAGATCATCAAACTGGAGCGCAACTATCGCTCGACACCAGATATTCTGGGCGCTGCCTCCGGCCTGATCGCTAAAAATGAATCGCGGCTTGGCAAGACGCTCCGCACCGATAAAACCGAAAGCACCCTCGTATCAGTGCGCGGCCACTGGGATGGCGAGGAAGAAGCGCGCGCCATTGGCGATGATATTGAAGCGCTGCAACGCCAGAAAGAACACCTCAATGACATGGCCATTCTGGTGCGCGCCTCCTCGCAAATGCGCGCCTTTGAAGAACGCTTCATCACACTGGGGCTGCCCTACCGGGTCATCGGAGGCCCTCGATTCTATGAGCGTGCCGAAATCCGCGATGCCATGAGCTATTTCAAAATCGTCGCCTCGCCCGATAATGATTTGGCCTTTGAGCGCATCATCAATACCCCGAAACGTGGCATTGGAGATGCCTCAATTCAAAAAATGTATAATGTGGCGCGCACCAGTGGCACCTCGCTTTATGTGGCGGCGGAAAAAATGCTGGGCACGGATGAGCTACCCGCCAAAGCCCGCACGGCGCTGCGCCTGCTCATCGAAAGCTTTGCCCGATGGCGCAAACAGGTCGATGCCCTGCCCCACACGGAACTGGCTGAAATTGTTTTGGATGAGTCAGGTTACACTGAAATGTGGCAGCATGATAAAAGTCCCGAAGCTGAAGGCCGCTTGGAGAACCTAAAAGAACTCGTGCGCTCCATGGGCGAGTTTGAAAATCTCGCAGGTTTCTTAGAGCATGTAGCTTTGGTGATGGACCGCGACACTGGAGCCGAAACCGATGACCGTGTGAACATCATGACCCTGCATTCCGCCAAGGGTTTGGAATTTGGCACGGTGTTTTTGCCCGGCTGGGAAGAAGGTCTTTTCCCACATCAAAGATCGCTCGATGAAAAAGGCCGCAGCGGCTTGGAAGAAGAACGGCGCTTAGCCTATGTAGGCATCACCCGCGCCAAACACCGCGCCACCATAAGCTTTGCGCAGAACCGCCGCATTCACGCACTCTGGCAATCAGCCATGCCGTCAAGATTCATCGATGAGCTTCCCGAAAAACACGTTGAAGTGGCGGCAATGACCTCAAGCTATGGCGGGCAATCTTTCGCCAGCAGCCGCTTTGACAGCAACACAAGTTTCGGCAAAGGCAGCTACGACACCCCCGGCTGGCAACGCGCCCAAGCGCGCAAATCGTCTGGTGATACCATGCGCGCGAGCCCCAAATTCATCGAAGGCGAAATGACCGCCAGCTTCGCCAACACACCAACCTATGAAACCGGAGAACGCGTGTTCCACCAGAAGTTCGGTTATGGAAATGTGACAGAAGTTGATGGTAATAAGCTGACAGTGGATTTTGACAAGGCCGGCGAGAAGCGGGTGATTGATAGCTTTGTGGAGCGGGGGTGATGAATCGAGTTCTAATTGTTTTGTTCTTAGCTATTACTGCAATCACATTTCTATTTTTTGGATTCCTCTTTGCCGCGGCCTATTCCGATTATGGTTTCAGGGGATGTCCCGGGGCTCAACAATGTGATGGCGCGGTAGGCACGATGTATACTGCTGGCGCATTCATGTTGGGTGCCACATTGTTGTTTATTGGATTCTGGCGCTGCCGATCCAAACACAAATCGCCGAAATAAGTTAATTCAGGATTTCTCACATTTGTCATCCCGACGAAAGTCGGGACCCAGACTTTCAGCACGATCTACAGTCGAAGTTTTGAAGAGGCAAATC
>JANYGE010000035.1 GCA_025362535.1 Hyphomicrobiales bacterium | reverse complement strand
GTTGTTCCGCCGCAATTTGCGATGTTCGGCCATGATGAGCTGGCTTGCTCAGATGTCAATCAAGGCATGGCCACCGTGTGGAGTGATTTTCGGATTCGAACCGATGGCTATACGCGCATGTTGATCCTTGATCGCGGTCTTTCTCCTTTACGCTTGGGAAGGCTTACCCGCCGTCTGCATGAAATTGAAACTTACCGGATGATGGCGCTTCTCGGCCTGCCTCTGGCGCGGTTGATCCAACAGCAACTCGGCCCGCTTGAGGCTAAGCTTTCAGCCACAATCAATTCCATGTCGCTGGCTGGCGAAAAGGATGCTGATGGCAAGTTGCTGGCCGAACTAAGTAGCTTGGCCCGCGATGTTGAGGGGCTCTCAAATCGCTCAAGTTACCGCTTTGCCGCGGCGCGCGCCTATACAGCGCTTGTGTTAAAGCGGATTGCAGAATTGGGTGAAGAGCGGGTTATGAGCTATCAACGCTTGGGCGTGTTTTTGGATAGGCGCTTCAGCCCAGCCATGGCAACTTGCACCGCCGTTGCTGACCGAATCGCAAGCCTTGCCCAACGTAGCGAAAGGGCAAGCAATTTATTGCGCACGAGAGTCGATATTGCGCTTGAAGATCAGAACCAACAATTGCTGCGTTCGATGGAAGCCAGTTCACGGCGACAGCTTAACTTACAACA
The DNA here is from genome assembly GCA_025362535.1 of Hyphomicrobiales bacterium. Taxonomy (GTDB): domain Bacteria; phylum Pseudomonadota; class Alphaproteobacteria; order Rhizobiales; family Aestuariivirgaceae; genus Aestuariivirga. The sequence goes on along the minus strand of JANYGE010000035.1, from coordinate 9,455 downwards.
GACAGTAGAAGGCTTGTCAGTGGTGGCGATCAGTTATTATGCCATCAGCATTTTTGCAAAACTGATTGATGGGCTTGGCACCTATCTTCCAGAAATGAACAGCGAGCTTGCAAAGCTCGCTTCCATTCCTCTGATCTTAGGTGGAGTGTGGATTGCGCTTCGCCGCTTGCGCAAGCGCTTGCATTAAAGTTTGGTCCATTTGCCATTTTTGGCTGATGATTTCACGCAAGCCTCGACGAAAGCCATACCGCGAACACCATCTTCAATGCCGGGGAAATCAACATCCTTGTCGCGTTTCTTGCCGGAGCGTTTAGCTTCAATGGCTCTGGCCACTTCTGTATAGATATTGGCAAAGCCTTCGAGATAGCCTTCAGGGTGGCCGGGGGGAACCCGGGTAACCCGGCCCGCTGCAGGCCCAGAGCCAGCACCGCCACGGGTGATCAGGCGTTTGGGTTCGCCAAATGGCGTAAACCAGAGGTAATTCGGATCAGCTTGCGTCCATTCCAAGCCGCCCTTGGTGCCATAAACCCGCAGCTTCAAACCATTCTCGTGGCCGGGAGCCACTTGGCTCGCCCAGATCATGCCTTTGGCACCGCCTTTAAAACGCAGCATGGCATTGACGTTATCATCGAGCTTGCGGCCTTTCACAAATGAAGTGAGGTCAGCGGAGAGTTCCTGCAAGGTGAGACCTGAGACATAAGTGGCCAACTGGTAAGTGTGCGTGCCAATATCACCCACACAGCCACCAGCGCCGGAGCGTTTGGGATCCGTGCGCCATGCGGCTTGTTTCTGGCCAGTTTTTTCGAGATCAGTGGTCAACCAATCTTGCGGATATTCGCCTTGCACCAAACGGATTTCGCCAAGTTCACCCGCTGCCACCATGGCCTTGGCTTGGCGGATCATTGGGTAGCCAGAATAGTTGTGCGTCAAAGCGAAGATCACGTTCGGCTTTTTTGCGAGAAGCTTTTCGAGGGCCAGAGCTTCTTTGAGATTAAGTGATAAGGGCTTATCGCAGATCACATGGATGCCCGCCTCAATGAAGGCTTTGGCCACTGGAAAATGCATGTGATTTGGCGTCACAATTGATACGGCTTCAATACCATCGGCGCGCTTGGCCTCGGCTTTGGCCATGGCATTAAAATCTGAATAGATGCGGTCAGCAGCAAGTCCCAACTCTTCACCAGAGGCTTTAGCCTTTGCGGGATCGGCCGAAAGCGCACCCGCCACGAATTCATATTTATCATCAATGCGTGCGGCGATGCGGTGCACAGCCCCAATAAAGGCCCCCTGCCCACCGCCCACCATGCCATAGCGAATGCGACCAGTGTTCTTTGTTGATTTGCTGCCAGTGATTGCCATTTTTAAATTCCCAACATGCGCTTGATCTGCGCGCTGTTATCAACACCACCGCCGGCAAAATCATCAAAGGCTTTGCCTGTGGTTTGGATGAGATGCGATGCAATAAATGGCGCACCTTCGGCTGCACCCTGATCAGATGATTTCAAGCAACATTCCCATTCCAGCACGGCCCATGAATTATAATCATATTGTGCGAGTTTGGAGAAGATCGCACTGAAATCAACTTGACCATCGCCCAAGGAGCGGAAGCGGCCTGCGCGTTTTACCCAAGGTTGGAAGCCGGAATAAACGCCCTGCCTGCCTGTGGGGTTAAACTCAGCGTCTTTCACATGATAAGCGCAGATGCGCTCATGATAGATATCGATGAAGTCCAGATAGTCGAGCTGCTGCAAAACAAAATGCGAAGGATCATAATTGATCTGGCAGCGCTTGTGGCCTTTGAGACGCTCCAAGAACATCTCGAAGGTGATCCCATCCATCACATCTTCACCGGGGTGAATTTCAAAACCCACATCGACGCCGTTTTCATCCATCACATCGAGCAGGGGTTTCCAACGCTTGGCCAACTCATCAAAACTGGCTTCAATCAAGCCAGATGGACGTGGAGGCCAAGAATATAAATAAGGCCAGCACAGCGCGCCGGTGAATGACACGCAGGCATTGAGCCCCAAATTTTTCGAAGCTTTAGCTGTCATTTTCACCTGGTTCTCGGCCCAAGCCTGACGGGCTTTGGGATTGCCGCGCATCTCAGGTGGAGCAAAGGCGTCAAAGGCTTCGTCATAGACCGGGTTTACGGCAACGAGCTGGCCTTGCAAATGGCAGGAGAGTTCAGTGATCTCAATGCCATGTTTCTTGGCGGTGCCTTTCAATTCATCGCAATAGGTTTTGGAGTCTGCGGCTTTTTTTAAATCCATCATGCGACCATCCCACGTGGGAATTTGCACACCCTTATAACCGAGCGATGCGGCCCATTTGCAAATCGAGTCGAATGAATTGAACGGTGCTGCATCGCCAGCGAATTGTGCCAAGAATATTGCCGGGCCTTTAATGTTGCCTGCCATAATGATCCTCCCTTTAGTTTATTATTTTTAAACGTTGTTCAACAAGCCTTCGATATATTCTTGACGGCCTGAAACAGGCTGCGGCTCAATGCCTTCCTTATGCACACGCGCTGCAATGCCATCGAGGGTGGCACCTTTTTCGAGCATGGCTTTATTTTGTGCGGTGTTCCATTTGGCATAACGCTTATCAACGGTGGCAGCCACTTTGCCATCTTCGATAATTTTTGCTGCATTCAAAAGTCCACGCGCGCAGGCATCCATCGAGGCCACGTGGCCATAGAGCAGATCATCGGGATCAATGGATTGACGGCGGATTTTTGCATCGAAATTCATGCCGCCTGTGGTGAAGCCACCAGCCTTGATCACCTCAAGCATCATCAAAGTAAGTTCTGGCACATTCATGGCAAACTGATCAGTATCCCAGCCCACTTGATAGCCACCGCGGTTCAAATCGAGGGAACCGAAAATGCCGAGCGATGAGGCCAAGGCAATTTCATGTTCAAATGTATGGCCCGCGAGAATGGCGTGGTTTTGTTCGATGTTCATCTTCACATCATTCTCAAGCCCATAAGATTTGAGCAGGCCATAGATCGAGGCCACATCATAATCATATTGATGGGTTGATGGTTCTTTCGGCTTTGGCTCGATCAGGATTGGGCCTTTGAAGCCAATTTTGTGTTTGTAGTCGACCACCAATGACAAGAACCGGCCAGCTTGTTTTAACTCTTGCCCAATCTTGGTGTTGATGAGGGTTTCATAGCCTTCGCGGCCGCCCCACATCACGTAGTTTTCACCGCCCAGATCATGCGTCACATCCAAGCAATGTTTCACCTGCGCTGCGCAATAGGCAAACACATCTGGATCAGGATTGGTGGCAGCCCCCGCCATAAAGCGGCGGTTGGAAAACATATTGGCTGTGCCCCAGAGCAGCTTCTTATTGGAGGTCGCCATTTTCTTTTCGAGAATTTTGGCAATCGCCGAAACATTCGCATTGAACTCTTTCAGTGAATTGCCTTCAGGCGCAATGTCGAGATCGTGGAAGGTAAAATAATCAATATCGAGAATGCGCAAAGTTTCGAACATAATGTCGGTTTTGGTTTTCGCTGCTGACATCGGATCAGCATCATGATGCCACGGGCGCATAAATGTTTCACCACCGAATGGATCAGCACCGGGCCAGCACAGCGTATGCCAATAGCACACAGCAAAGCGCAAATGCTCGCGCATGGTTTTACCGAGAACCTTTTGATCAGGATTATACCAGCGGTAAGAAAGGTCGTTGGCTGAATTCGGACCTTCATATTTAATCGGTTCCGAAATCGAATAGAATTTAGGCATGTTAGATTCCTTTGATTGCTGGATAGATTTTTGTGTAACGGTGATAAGCCGCATCATAGGCTGGTTTGGCCTTGGCATCGGGCAGAATGGTTTTGGCAATTTTAGGCTTGCTGCAGACCGCTGCATAAGAAGCCCCAGTTGCGGCCATTAAACCCATGCGCGCCGCACCAAAGGCGCCGCCCACTTCGCCTGCCGCAGGAAGATCAACCGGAACGCCGAGAACTGTCGCAATAATTTTGAGCCACAGTTCTGATTTGGTGCCGCCACCCACCGCCATCACGCGCTTCACATTAGAGCCCGCATCGCGCAGGGCTTCGAGTGAATCGCGGAAGGCAAAGGCCACACCATCAAGCACGGCATGAGTCATGGCTTTGGCATCTGTTTCATGGCCGAGGCCAATGATAGCGCCACGGATTTGCGCATCACCAACGGGGGTGCGCTCACCGGAAAGATAAGGCAGGAACAGCACGTCAGAAGGCCCAACAAGTTTGGTGCCGAGCGCTTTGGTAAGCTGTGGGGCTGGGGTTTTCAAAACACCCGCCAACCATTCAAGACTGTCTGTCGCTGAGAGAATGACACCCATCTGGTGCCATTTACCTTGCATGGCATGGCAGAAAGCGTGAACGGCTTTGCCAGCATTGGGGCTATAGCGATCATTCGACACAAACATCACACCCGATGTTCCCAGCGACACAAAGGCATCACCATCTTTTACCGCACCAATGCCAATGGCTGAGGCCACATTATCGCCGCCGCCACCCGCCACCACAGGCCGAAGCGGCATGCCCCATGCCTTGGCAACGGAGATCGAAAGCTTGCCAGTTGCATCTGTGCCTTCAAAGAGCTTTGGCATTTGATCAACACGCATGTGGGTGGCCTTCAACATAGCCTGCGACCATTCGCGCTTTTCAACATCCAGCCAATAGGTGCCAGCCGAGTCTGACATGTCAGAGGCATAATCGCCGGTCATGCGAAAGCGCATATAATCTTTTGGAAGTAAAACTTTTGCCACCTTGTCAAAAATCTTCGGTTCGTGTTTTTTGACCCAAACCAATTTGGGGGCCGTGAAACCCGCGAGTGGAATATTCCCCGTGATCTCCATGGCACGAGGTTCCGCGGCGAGAATATCATCACATTCGGCAAAGCTGCGGGCGTCATTCCACAGGATACAGGGGCGCAGAACTTTGCCTGCTGCATCCAATAAGGTTGCCCCATGCTGCTGGCCCGAAAGGCCAATGCCTGCCACAGCGGCCACGGCCTTAGGTTTAAGTTTGCGCAACTGCTGGACCACGGCATTGGTGGCCTTCCACCAATGTTCAGGATTCTGCTCTGACCAGCCATGATGCGGGCGCGATACTTTTAAAGGCGAAGATGCAATAGCAATGATCTTTTGCTTGGCGTCTATTAAAACGCCTTTGACGGAAGACGTGCCGAAATCTAGTCCAAGATACATGTGCTGCCTCAATTGCCTAAGATTCAGACAATGGCATCATTTTTTGCATCCGCCAAGATGGTTGCAGCCCAAAATATGATTTATTTTGAGTGTCGAACAAAATGAACCTCAAACCTCCGGTGCGGCATTAATCAAGCGCGGCTTTAATAATATGATGCGCAATGGCATAGGGATGAGATGCAGTGAGACCTTCGGGGTGCGTTCCATCAAACATTGACTCTATCTCGGACCTCTCAAACCATCTTGCGGTTTCAAGTTCTTTGGGATCAACTATAATTTCTGAATTTTCGGCATCGCCCAGAAGTCCAATCATCAAACTTGATGGAAAAGGCCAGGGTTGACTGGTCACATAACTCACTTTGCCGACCCTTATGCCAGCTTCTTCCAGCACCTCGCGGCGCATCGCAGCCTCGATGGTTTCACCGGGCTCCATGAAGCCAGCCAAGGCAGAAAACATGCCCGGTGCCCAAGCAGCCTGACGGCCAAGCAGGAAGCGACCCTGATGGTGCACCACCATAATCACCACAGGATCGGTTCTGGGAAAATGGTCAGCCTTGCACGCTTCGCAATGGCGGCGATAACCCGCATCAGCCATTTGCGATTTTGCCCCGCATTTGGCGCAAAACCCGTGGCTGTCATGCCAGTGCAAAATGCTGCGGGCATGAGCGAGGATGGATATTTCAGCTGCAGGCAGACTGGCCTCAATCATCAGGCCCCGCAGCGGCTTAAAATCTTCGTTTGGGGCCACAGCTCTGGCAAACCAGGCTTGGTTATTCAGGTCTTCGCCGAGATAAATGGCTTCGGTTTGCGGTGCATCATTGGCGGTGAAAAGACTGGCATTGTCCATGCGCACTGTATCGCCTGCCAGCTGCAAAACCATGGTGTTGGGATCACGTCTCCGCGCCTTCATAAAATCAGCATTTGTGCGATTATTGGCATTTCGGTCGAGCGGCGATGAAACAAAGGCTAAATCTAACATCAAAAAAAGTCCCTAAACTAAAGCTGCTTTTTGCATTACACAAAAAACATCAGAGACTTAACTTAATATTTACCAAGAAAGTTAACTTTCAGACTTTGAGATAAGTTGGGCATTGCTGATTTGCGGTGCTTCAAAGGGTTTGGAGAGTTAATTTATGAAGCCAGGAATTCCTTGGAGCGTTAAGGGCGTTGAGCCCGAATTGCGCGAAGTGGCCAAAACCGCGGCACGGCGTTCTGGCATGACGCTGGGCGAATGGCTTAACTCTGCGATCAACGAACAGGCCGATGAAATCGCCCCGGCAGCGGCCCCGGTTAAGGCCTCACGCAACCGTATTTCTTCGCATCCCATTGAACGGGCTGCCACCCGGCTTGAAGATATAGCCGAGCAACTTTCCATTTTGGCACGGCGTGAAAGTGAAACGCGCCAGCATGTGCCACCGCCTGCTGCGGAAGATAGTTTTGCATTCTCCAAAGTGGTCAACCGCATTGAGAGCAATGAGCGCCAGACCATTGAAGCTTTCTCGGCGGTTAATGAGCGCCTGGCCACACTCAGCCGCCAGATCACCCAAGCACCCAAGCCCGCCACACGGGCTGAAGATAGTGCTGGATTCCAGACGCTTGAAAAAGCTGTGCGCAATATTGTTGAGCATCTGGAAGTCAGCGACAAGCGCACCCGCGATAATTTGAAATCTTTACAAGACCGCATGAGCGACATGGCCACGCGGGCGGGTGGGGCCAATAGCGATCAGGTTTTACGGCAGGCCCCAGCTTTCTCACAGCTTGAAAACCGGTTGAGCGAACTGGCGCGCCGTGTTGATCACAGCCAGCAACAAGGCTCCACTGATTTACCGGAAGTGTTGCGCCGCGAACTTGATGGTTTGGCTGGTCGTATTGAAACCGTTCGTGATGCTGCCGAAAGCCTGGCCGCTAAAGCCCAGACCCAAGCTGTGCAAGCCAGCCAAGAAGAGTTACGCGTTATTGAACAGCGCATTGTGGGATTGTTGCGCGAAGCCCAAACATCAATTGCAACAAACTCCACCAATCCAGCTGAGATTCAACGGTTCCGGTCTGAGATTGACAGGCTCAATAGCCGCATTGATGAGGCCAGCCAGAATGCAGCCTCAAGCCGTGATGTGACAGCCCTTCGTTCGGCTGTGGAACAGCTTTCCACGCGCGTAGCACAAGGGCCTGATATGCGCCCCATCGCTGATATGGACCGGCGCATTCTTGAAATTTCACAGCGCTTGGAACAATCACATTCGGCTGCTCGCGACATGCCTCAGTTCGACGAGCTTGAGCGGCGCATGGTGGAACTTGACCACCGCCTGAATGATGCCATTCGCTTGCAGGGCGATGGCACAGCGCGGGTTGAACTTGAGCATAAGCTTGAAGAGGTTAATGTGCGCTTGGGCCGCACCGAGCATCAACTGACCCATTTGCAGACCATCGAGAATGCCATTGGCCAGCTTTATGACAGCATTGAGCAGAACCGCAACTGGACCAAGGAAATGGCTGAAGACGCGGCCAACCGTATGGGCCAACATATTTTAAGCCAACAACAGGGGCCAGTAAATCTGGCAGGATCGCCTGAAATCATGGCCTTAGAGCAAGGTCTTCTTGCGGTGCGCGAAGCATCTCAGACGGCAGATTCGCGCAATCAAGAAACACTTGAAGCAGTTCATGAAACACTTGAACAGATTGTCAGCAAATTGGCCGAGCTTGAAACGGCGGCTATTGGCCAACGCGTGGCCCATGCCGCACATCCAGCGCCGCTTTTGAATAACTCAAATACCAACGGCTCGGCTTCACCTGAAGCAAGCTTTGAAGCACCCCCAGAACTGATAGTTTCAGCCGATATGGACGAGGCGCCAGAGCTTGCCAACGTGTTTGAACAAGCCCCCGGAGCAGAAGCCCCACTCAATCCGTTTGATGCTTCGAATGCCCCGGTGCAGAACCCTTTTGAGCTGCCACCTGTAGCTCTCTCCACTTTGGCTGGTGATGATTTTATTGCGGCGGCCCGTCGCGCAGCCCAAGCTGCCACTCAACAAAAAGGCCTGCTGGGCAATAAATCGCCAGCAGTTGCACGTGATAGCAATGGAAAATCAAAAAAGCTGCTCAGCTTTAAAATGCCGTTCAGCAAGAAAAGCAAACCCTCCAAAGCGCAACCGCTTGCTGGTGATGTAAAACTGCCGCCGCAAATTAAGCCTGCCAACTCAAATGTAGCAGGCAACCGCCGCACTTTGGTGCTCTCCGGCATTTTGGTGCTGTCACTGTTTGCCTTCTTTATTGGCAAGAATGTTATGGGAAATGTGGGGCAGAGTTTGCCCCCAGCCACCCCAACCACGATTGAGCGACCCGCAGATCAAGTGCCCGCACCTGTTGCGGCCCCGGTATCGGAGCTTGTTCCCGTAGCTCCGACACTCCCACAAGCCGCACCTTCAGATCAGAGCAGCGAAGCCGACTCGCTTGGCGTTGATGAGATTCTCACGGGCGCATTGCCGGTTGCTGTGGCCCCTCCTGACACTTCGACCTCGCAAGTGGCTTTGGATGACAAGATTGGTCCACAGCAATTGCGTGATGCAGCGCAATCTGGCGATGCCAATGCCCAGTTTGTGGTGGCCACGCGCTATATGAATGGCGAGAATGTAAATGCTGATTTTGCCAAGGCCGCCTATTGGTATGGCAAGGCCGCCGCTTCAGGCCTTGCGCCAGCGCAATACCGGGTTGCTACGCTCTATGAGCGCGGCAAGGGTGTGCCAAAGAATATGGGAGCTGCCCTATCATGGTATGAACGCGCTGCCGCTTTGGGCAATGTGCGCGCCATGCATAATGCTGCTGTGATTGCGGCTGGCAATGAAGCTGGTGCGCCTGATTACGCCCGCGCCTATAAGTGGTTCTCCTTGGCTGCCGATCACGGCTTGAAAGACAGTGAGTTTAACCTCGCGGTGTTGATTGAGCGTGGCCTTGGTGTGAAAGCAGACCCGGTTGAGGCCCTGTTCTGGTATCAGGCAGCAGCTTCGCAACAAGATGCCGATGCGAAATCTCATGCAGAGGCTCTGGCCAAAACACTTTCGCCAGCTACAGTTGAAACGGTGACAAACCACTTCAAGACTTGGACCCCTTCAAAGGCACCAGACAATGCCAATGTTGTTGCCATTGATGAAAATGCTTGGAAGGTGGGTGCCACCCAGCTGCAAATGTCGTCTGCTGGCGGCGAAGATTTAGTTGATAAAGCACAAACCTTACTCGACAAACTTGGCTATAGT
>JANYGE010000034.1 GCA_025362535.1 Hyphomicrobiales bacterium | reverse complement strand
CAAAAGCAAAAGCCTTGAAAATGGCTCACCAAAGTGGCTTTGCTCGGTTTGATGCGGTCAAAACCCATTTGGTCATCGACACCAAACGGAATTTCGCTTTCGAATGTTCTATTGGTCTATTCCGTCTCTTTAAATCCCGCTATGGGAATATGAATCAGGAAGCCCAAGCCCAATTGCATGAGACTCAACAAGGCCTTGCCTTACAGGTAAGTGAGGGCAGTTCGCGTCAGCGGATCTATTTTTTAAGCGCGGATGGTTCAGATTTGCGGGTGGAAGATCGTTTCCAATCACCCATTGAAATAAATCTCCACTTGGCTCCTCAAATTAAAATAATGGCGCGGCGTGAAGGGGGCATCATGTTGGTGGTTCCTGATCATACGGTTTGGACTCTTTCTTTGCGCGGTGGTGAAGCGCATGTGGACGCAAATGGGACCATCCTCAAAATAACCAGTACTGCTGCTAACCAAATGAATTGGGCTTTGAAGAAACAAGCCAAATCGGCCAAGCCTAGCAATCGCAAAAGAACTGACGAGCCAGATCTACTGGGCTAAGGACAAGTCGACAGTTCTGGTTTTTTTCTTCTGCTAAATGGTTTATGTGGTCGGCCATCCAGGAGCTTTGAATGACTGATCATCCCATCACCCGCGCTTTACTTTCAGTTTCCGATAAGACTGGCCTCATAGAACTTGCAAAGTCGCTCACCGCATTGGGTGTTGAACTCATCTCAACAGGTGGCACAGCTGCCGCTCTGAAAGCCGCACAGATTCCCGTCCAAGATATTGCAGTGCTTACCGGGTTTCCTGAAATTATGGATGGGCGCGTCAAGACATTGCATCCGAAAGTGCACGGTGGTTTGCTCAATGTGCGGGGCAACGCCGAACATCAAAAAGCCAAAAGCGAAAATCAAATTTCCGATATCGATCTCCTCATTGTCAATCTCTATCCTTTTGAAGCAACTGTTGCGAAAAATTCAGATTGGGATGAGACGATTGAAAACATTGATGTGGGCGGGCCAGCGATGATCCGTGCTGCCGCCAAAAATCATGAAAGTGTTACTGTCGTGGTTGATCCATCAGATTATGGGCTGGTGATTGCTGAACTGCAGGCCCGGAAAACAACCAGTCTGGCCTTGCGCAAAAAGCTAGCCGCCAAGGCTTTTGCGCGCACGGCTGCTTATGATACGGCGATTGCCAATTGGTTTAATTTACAAAATGGTGAGACCATGCCAGAGTATTTCACGATTGGTGGCAAGCGTTTGCAAAATTTACGGTATGGCGAAAACCCGCACCAAACAGCAGCCCTTTATAAAACCAGCGATCAACGCCAAGGCATTGCGGATGCCACTCAAGTGCAGGGCAAAGAACTCTCTTATAATAATATCAATGATGCGGATTCGGCCTTAGAGGCGCTGCGCGAATTTGATGAAATTGCTTGTGTGATTGTTAAACACGCAAACCCGTGCGGGATAGCGATTGGCGCCACTTTGCTCGAGGCCTATTGCAAAGCCTTGGCCTGTGACATGACGAGTGCCTTTGGTGGCATTCTGGCCTTCAACAAAAAACTCGATGGCAAGACGGCAGCTGAAATTTCAAAACTCTTTACCGAAGTGATTATTGCGCCAGATGCGGATGAAGAAGCTTTGAATATTTTAGCGTTGAAGAAAAATCTGCGCTTGTTGTTGCTTAAAGATATTCACGCAAAAGGTGCTGGTGCGCTGGTGGTGAAAACCATCACGGGTGGATTATTGGTGCAGAGTGCTGACACACTCTCTTTTGATGAAAAGACCTTGCGTGTGGTCAGCAAACGTCAGCCCTCGGCTCAAGAAATGAGCGATTTACGCTTTGCCTTCCGGGTGGCCAAGCATGTGAAATCTAATGCGATTGTTTTTGCCAAAGATGGAGCAACCACAGGCATTGGTGCTGGCCAAATGTCACGGATCGATTCAACCCGCATTGCCGTGCGCAAAGGGGCAGATGCTGCAGGAGTTGCAGGATCTGTTTTGGCATCAGATGCATTTTTCCCTTTTGCTGATGGTATTGAAGCTGCGGCGGCTGCCGGTGCGACGGCTATTATTCAACCGGGTGGCTCGCTTAAAGATGATGAGGTGATTAAAGCCGCCGATGCTGCAGGCCTTGCCATGGTGTTCACTGGGCTTCGCCATTTTA
>JANYGE010000010.1 GCA_025362535.1 Hyphomicrobiales bacterium | reverse complement strand
AGTGCTCACCCAATGCGGAATTGTATAGGGCATATGCACGGCATCGCCAGGCTTTAACGTGTGCAGTGTAGCGCGTTGTTCATACCACTCTTCATAATGCTTGTTGCGGTGAACTGATGGAGAGATTTCCATTGCCTCCTCCGAAATCAGTGCGCGATCATCATTATCAAAGGTGCGCAAAAATTTATCGCCCTTGATTTGAATGAGGATGTTTTCTTCATTGTCATGGTGAAACGGCGTTGTGGCTTTGGCTGACGACACGAAGATGAAGCCCTGCAAGTCAGAATAATCAGATGGCTTGCGGCCTGCAGCTTCATTGGCTTCGCGCACGAAACCTTCGAGAAGTGCTCGGTAATCAGGATCTCTCTCGACGAATTTAATCACCATCCAGGCATTGGCCTCTTCGATTGATTTGATCACGGCTTCCGCTGGTCTATCAATCTTCGGAATATCCTCTGGTTTTGCTCCAACAGCCACTTTGCCAGAACTATATTCAATCGAATCGCGCGGTTGCGATTTCGCCAGCTCAATAAGACGTGGCAGAGTGAACAGTGGGTGATCCGCCAGCGTGTGCTTTAAGCGGAAGGGCCTCTTCAAGAAATTTTCGCGGGCGATTTGTTGATCTACAATCACGATGCTCATGAACGTTTCTTTCCTTTTATTTGGTAATAAAGATCGCGCAGGCGGCTGCGCCATTTTAGTTTTTGTTTGGCCAGAATGACTGTGAAATTGAAGCGCTTCTTCGAGAGCGTTTCTGGACCGACGAAAACCGAAATCATCGCCAACCTGTCGCGCCAAATGTGATCAATCAACGGATGATCTGGAATGGCGCTGCTGTCGACTTGGGTGATTGAGGGCTCGGCAAAAAAGGCTTCCGTGCAATCCAAAATGATCAAGGCACCGGGTGAGAATTTTGCAAAGGCTTCATCATAGGCAATCTTGCCAAGCCAGGCCTGGTTCTTTTCAACAATGGCAAAAAGGGCGGCGATTGATTTGCCATTCAGTTTCAAGCTCCAGAAGCGGAGCTTTCCGGCGGCATGCAAATTGCGCAAGGCCTCACGCAGAGCGTCCGCGAGATTTGCGTCAGCACCGATGGCCGTACCCTTTCTGCCTTTCCAGCCCGAGGCTTCCAGTTGCAGAAACTCCTCAGTAAACGAATCAACAGCGACGCCCTGCCCTAAAATTTCAGTCTGCAAAGCGCCCTGCTCGCTTAAGCGATTGCGCAAGCGCTTGAATTCTTTGCGGCGCTTTTGAGTGAAGTTGGTCTGCAGCCAGTTTTCATAGGTGCCAATTGGCCGGAGACACGCACGCTCCCATAATTCGAGTGTTTCATAACGTGGGGATTGACGCTTCAACTGTTGGTGGAACTCACCTTCGGCTGGAATGGCCTGGAATAAAAATGGCTTGGTTTGGGCTGAGAGAAAAGCAGTGAGTGTTGCCTCCTTCAACCCTTCGCCAAGATGAGGCGAGCCCGAAGCTGTCAAAGGTGTTGTCCAGCTGGAATTAAAAATTCGGTTTTGATGAATGGGCAGCGCAAAATGCAACTCGGCAGCTTGCTGCACGATAGCGACAGTGGCATTGCGCGCCTGTTTCAAAATGGGAAGCACCAGTTCAGGTGCATTATAGCCAGCAGATTCAATCGCATAGCTCGACAGTGCTTGCCATTTTGATGCGAGTTTACTTGCATCAACAGCATTCACTGTTTCGGATTTGAAGTTTTGCCATTCGCCTGCCAACATATGCCTTTCACAGCAATTATCGGGCCAAATTAAGCAGCTCCACCTAATTTGGATTTGAGGAACGCAGTTAATTTTCGACATAAAAAAGGACCGGTTAATTCCGGTCCTTTTTAATAAAGCTTAGGTAGAGGTTTATGCTTCAGATTTCACATCGAGCACTTGGCGGCCACGATACATGCCAGTTTTTAAATCCAAGTGATGCGGACGGCGCAATTCGCCAGACTTCTTGTCTTCGATCCAAGTTACAGTTTGCATTTTTTGACCCGAGCGGCGCATACCAATGCGGCTTCTCGACATCTTTTTCCTTGGAACAGCCATAGTCTAAACCTCTGTAATATAATGATTCTTTGAAAACAGCCTAAAACAGGCCATTTGTGTTGGGCGGCTTATAGCTGAGGTTATTTTGAGATACAAGTGAGATAGGCGTCCATTCCACCCATGCGGAATTGGATGCGCGACGCGATAGCCTTCACCCGGCGCGAGGGTTTGCCAGCACTGCGTTTGATCGGGTTTGGTAAAATTGCCGCCAGCAATGCCGCTTCGCGGCGGGTTAATTTGGCGGCGGATTTTTTAAAATGAAATTGTGCGGCGGCTTCTGCACCATAAACGCCGGGAGCCCATTCAACCACGTTGAGATAGACCTCGATCATCCGGCGCTTGGTCCAGATGAAATCCATCCAAAGGGCTAAGGGCATCTCCAAAACTTTACGCACGAAAGAATGGCCATCCCACAAGAATATATTTTTTGCGGTTTGCATGGAGATGGTGCTGGCTCCGCGGGTTGGTCCTTCTTTGTCATCCGTTGCATCGGCAACCGCATCCTGAAACTCCACCCAATCAACCCCGTGATGCGAGCAGAAACGCGCATCTTCTGAAGCGATCACAGCACGGTAAAGATTTGGCGACATTTCATTCAGGCTCACCCAGCTCTTGTTCAGGCCATTGCCGGAGAATAGCCGGAAAAATTGCAAATTTGTGATGGGTGGCGGCACCACGCCATAAACCAAAGTCATTAGAAATGGCCAAGCTACCATGCAACCTAAAATGCCCAATACCCAGCGTTGCCAGCGGACACGCCTTGACCAAAAGGCCTTTAAGCGGCCTGGGATTGCGAATTGCATCATTCAAGTTTCACGTTTACAGATGGCCCTCATAACACAGGAATTTCGGAATTGGCACAACCAAAGCCAGCAAGTTTTGAACAGGCGCTGCGGCGCTCGGCGCATAGTATTGAGGTGGCTCTAGATGCAGCCCTGCCGATCAGTTTGGCAAGCCGCCTGCAAACAGCGATGCGTTATGCCTTGATGGGGCAAGGCAAGCGCTTGCGACCGTTTTTTGTTTTGGAAAGCTGCAAGCTGCACGGTGTAGACAGTAAAATGGCGATGGCCGTGGCCACTGCTTTGGAGTGCATCCATTGCTATTCTTTGGTCCATGATGATTTGCCGGCCATGGACAATGATGATCTGCGGCGCGGGCAACCAACTGTTCATAAGAAATTTGATGAAGCTACAGCTATTCTTGCTGGCGACGGGCTGCTCACACTCGCATTTGAAATTGCCTCAGTGGCAGGTTTGAACATCATTTCTGCGCTGGCCAAGGCTGCCGGACCTTCTGGCATGGTGGGCGGGCAGATGTTGGATATTGAAGCTGAGACGCGCGGGTTCAAAACCTATGTTGATATTTCAAACATGCAGCGCATGAAAACGGGTGCTTTGTTTGAGTTCGCTTGCACCACTGGCCCGATTATCGCGCGGGCGGATTTATCAGCGTTGAAAACTTATGCCCAACACATAGGTCTGGCGTTTCAGATCGCCGATGATGTGCTGGATGTTGAAGCAACACCGGAAGC
>JANYGE010000405.1 GCA_025362535.1 Hyphomicrobiales bacterium | reverse complement strand
AGCGTTTATCGTCATTGCGGCCAGAAGGAAGCAGTTGTGTTCTGCGACCGCATCATGGCACTGGGTTTCTACAATGCTTACAAAGCTGGCATTTCGTTCGGTAAGGACGACATGATGATTCCAGCTGCGAAAGTGAAGCTGGTGGCCAATGCCCGCACACTCGCCAAGGAATATGAGCAGCAATATATTGATGGTCTCATCACCCAAGGCGAAAAATATAATAAGGTTGTGGATGCTTGGGCCAAGTGCTCAGACAAAGTGGCTGAAGAAATGATGGCTGAAATTTCGGCCGTGCGTAAAGACGAAGTCACTGGCCGTACCAAGCAAGTGAACTCTATTTACATGATGAGCCATTCAGGTGCGCGTGGTTCACCAACGCAAATGAAGCAGCTTGCCGGTATGCGCGGTTTGATGGCCAAGCCTTCGGGCGAGATCATTGAAACACCGATCATCTCGAACTTCAAAGAAGGCCTGTCGGTTCTCGAATACTTCAACTCCACCCACGGTGCCCGTAAGGGCCTCGCTGATACGGCCTTGAAGACAGCTAACTCTGGTTATCTGACACGCCGTCTCGTTGACGTGGCGCAGGACGCGATTATCTCAGAAGAAGATTGCGGTTCCAAGAACTACATCACTACACGTCCGATCATTGATTCAGGCGAAGTGATTGTGGGCATTGGCATTCGTATTCTCGGCCGTACCGCGGCCGAAGATATTCTTGATCCAGCAACTGGCGAAGTTCTCGCCAAGGCTGGTCTTGAAATTCTAGAAGCCAATGTTGAGAAAATCGAAAAGGCCGGCATCACCGAAGTGCGCATTCGCTCTGTGCTCACCTGCGAAACCAAGTTCGGCGTTTGCGGCAAATGCTATGGCCGAGATTTGGCCCGTGGCACACCGATCAATATGGGTGAAGCAGTGGGCGTTATCGCTGCACAATCCATCGGCGAACCTGGCACCCAGCTCACCATGCGCACCTTCCACATTGGCGGTGCTGCTCAGGTGCTCGACGAGTCTTACGTTGAATCAGCACAAGAAGGCACGGTTGAAATCCGTAACCCGAACGTGGCCACTGATAGCAATGGCAAGCTTGTCGTTATGGGCCGCAACACCTCGATCGTGATCAAGGATGCCAAGGGCAATGACCGCGCCACCCACAAGGTTGGCTATGGTTCAAAGCTTCTGGTGAACACTGGCGACAGTGTGAAGCGCGGCGTGCGTATTGCGGAATGGGATCCCTTCACCCGTCCGTCTCTGACCGAAGTTGATGGTATTGTGGCCTTCGAAGACGTTGTTGACGGTGTATCCGTGAACGAAGTGACCGACGAAGCGACAGGTATCACCAACCGTGTGATCATTGATTGGCGTACCAACCAACGCGGCACCAACTTGAAGCCCGCTATTGTCATCAAGGATGCCAATGGCGAAGTGAAAAAGTTGGCCCGTGGTGGCGAAGCCCGTTACTTGCTCTCGGTTGATGCTATTCTGTCAGTCGAACCAGGCTCTAAAGTGGGGGCAGGCGATGTGCTTGCGCGTAACCCGCTGGAAAGCGCCAAAACACGCGACATCACGGGCGGTCTGCCCCGTGTTGCCGAGTTGTTTGAAGCGCGCCGTCCGAAAGATGCAGCGATCATCGCTGAAATCTCTGGCCGTATCGAGTTTGGCCGCGACTATAAGAACAAGCGCCGCGTTCGCATTGTGCCACTGGAAGACAGTGCTGAAGCCATTGAATATCTGATCCCGAAGGGCAAGCATTTGCCAGTTCAGGAAGGTGACTTCATTGAGAAGGGCGAATATCTGATGGACGGTAACCCCGCTCCGCATGATATTCTCGCGATCAAGGGCGTTGAAGAACTTGCTGCGTTCCTCGTGAACGAAATTCAGGAAGTTTACCGCTTGCAAGGTGTGGGCATCAACGACAAGCACATTGAAGTGATTGTGCGCCAAATGCTGCAAAAGGTTGAAATCACCGACAATGGTGAATCAACCTTGCTGGTGGGCGAACAGCTGGACCGTGAAGAACTTGACCGTGAAAACGCCAAGCTCATCGCCGAAGGTTTGCGCCCAGCATCGGGCCAACCCGTTCTGCTCGGCATCACCAAGGCATCTTTGCAAACCCGCAGCTTCATCTCAGCAGCGTCGTTCCAAGAA
>JANYGE010000394.1 GCA_025362535.1 Hyphomicrobiales bacterium | reverse complement strand
AAATCGAAAGAATGGGTGTTGGAGTTTGAGCGGAGTGCTGCTCCCACCACCGATCCTCTGATGGGCTGGACCAGCGGCGACACCTCAACCCAGGTGAAATTGCAGTTTGAAACCCAGGCCGAGGCCGAGGAATATGCCAAGCGCAATGGCATTGCCTATACAATAACGCCAGTATCGCCGGTGCGCCTCAATAAGAAATCCTACAGCGATAACTTTAAATTTGGCCGCACAACTCTGTGGACCCATTGAAGCGAACAGGTAAACCCGTATGAGATGTCTCGTTGTCGCTGACCTGCACTATTCGCTCCCTCAATATGATTGGGTGGTTAATTCAGCGGCAAAATTTGACGTTGTTATTATTGCTGGTGATCATCTTGATTTAAGCTCGCATGTGGACTTGCGGGCGCAAGTTGTCGTGATGCGAAAATACTTTGAAATTCTCAAAACCAAAACGCGGCTGATTGTGTGTTCTGGCAATCACGATCTTGATTTGCGTGATGAGTTTGGTGAAAAAGTTGCAAGCTGGATCAGCACTGTTGGCCTCGAAGGCATTGCAGCTGATGGCCAATCCTTTGTTTGTGAGGATAATCTCTTTTCAATCTGCCCATGGTGGGATGGGCCATTGTTGCGCGAACGCCTCGCCCAGCAACTCGCTGCCGATAGCACCAAGCGAACTTCGCGCTGGATATGGATTCACCATGCGCCATCGAGTGAATCACCCACCAGTTGGGCAGGCTCTAAGCATTGGGGCGATAGTGCCTTGCTCGAATGGATCAATCTTTATCAGCCTGATTTGGTGTTCTCCGGCCATGTGCATCAATCGCCATTTGTAAAAGGTGGTTCATGGGCAGATAAGATTGGAAAAACCTGGGTGTTTAATGTGGGGCAACACGCTGGCGCACCTCCAGCTCATATTATAATTGACACCGATTTCAATGAAGCGGTTTGGTCTTCCGCTGCGGGCATGCAGTCGGTGCGGCTTGATCAACCGTTGAACCGTCCTATTCCAAACTTAATGGCGTCACCCAGTTGGCTTACATCTGGGGATCGGGTTGCCGATCCGAGCCGGGGTTAAATTCGGTTTCTTTTTGAAAAACCAAGCTAGCGAGCACATCACTCACCATACCCAGATGGTTGGTTTCATTGGCATATTGAGTTTTGAGATCGACAAGATAAGTAGTCGCCATGTTGAGCCGCTGTGCCAACATCCGAGCAACGATAAAGGTAACCTCTGGATCTGATTGTAAAAAACTCGCCGCGTCTTTGAGTTCATGGGCGCTGACAGCAGAAACCGCGCGGACTGTTGCGGTGTGAGGAACGTCCAGGAGCAATGACATTTCACCAAAAACCGACCCACGCTCTGAGGTCTTGGTAACCACAACACCATTTCGAACAACTTCGACTGTGCCTTCCTCCAGCACAAACAATTTGCCCGTCTTCAGGCCCTGAGCAAGCATAACTTGCCCCGCTGCCAAACTGATCTTCGTTTCGTCGCTTAAGCGTTCCAATAGTGTCAACATGCTCATTTCCTGATCCAAGCCCAAGGCAATGGTAATCCTTAATATCACCACGTAAATAGCCTGTGGAAAAAATATTTTAAGAACTGTCGATTTGCTACTTCGCCGTTCGTCATTGCTGTGAACGCCAAAACAGTAACGAAGGAGAATTAAATGGTTTCACCCCTCATCACCAGCCTTTATGCCGCCCCTCTGGGTCTGATAGCCCTTGGCCTTGCCGCTCATGTCATCATGCTGCGGGCAAAGACCGGAATATCGATCATGGATGGTGGCAACAATCAACTCGCAGAACGGATCAGGCGACACGGCAATTTTACTGAAAACGTTCCGTTCATTTTACTCCTGATGGTTTTGGCAGAACTTGATGGTGTAGCGAGCATATGGTTGCACATTTCGGGCATCTTATTGATCCTCGGGCGGTTGCTCCACGCTGCGGGCCTTAAATATGATAAGCCTACGGCCTTTGGGCGTGTGGCTGGCGCATCACTTACATTTCTTGCTGCCCTTGTTGCGATTTGCAGCATTCTAATCACTACTTTTGTCAAATAATTCCAACACCATTTAAACCGAAACTGGAGAACGAAAATGAAATATATTGCTTTGATCTATACCGCCGCCGCAGCAAATCCGATCCACGGAACCCCTGAATTCGGAGCGCTACTGACCGGCTATAAGAAAGCCACGGACACTTATGTCAAAGATGGTGTTATGCGCGGTGGTGACGCTCTGCACCCCACATCGACTGCAACTACGGTGCGGGTGCGCAATGGTAAAATCGAAACACTCGATGGGCCATTTGCTGAAACCAAAGAACAGCTTGGTGGCTATTATATGCTCGATTGCGCAAATCTCGATGACGCGATCAAATATGCAGCGCTGATCCCGGGAGCCGCTATCGGCAGTATCGAATTGCGCCCCATCATGGAAATTGATTATAATAAGATGTGAGCAATAGCGACCAGATCAAATCGAGCGGGCGGCGAGCATTGGCAAATGCCGCCCGTGATCATCACGGACAATTGTTGGCTTTGCTGATCAAGGATCTGCGTGATTTTCAATTGGCCGAAGATAGCCTCCAAGATGCGATTGAATCAGCTTTGATACATTGGCAGCGTAGCGGCCCACCCAATTCACCTATAGCTTGGCTTTTACAAACGGCGCGTCGCAAAGCCATAGACAGGTTGCGGCGGGTGAAGAACTTCAATGAAAAGTCACCTGAACTTTCATACCTCGTTGAAATTGAGCAAGACCAATCTGAGCGTGAAGAACCGGACTCAATCCCCGATGAACGTCTGCGCCTCATTTTCACCTGTTGCCATCCGGCACTAGACCCGCACACGGCGGTAGCCTTAAGTTTGCGGACTTTATGTGGTCTTACAACACCCGAAATTGCTCGCGCTTTCGTGGTGAGC
>JANYGE010000381.1 GCA_025362535.1 Hyphomicrobiales bacterium | reverse complement strand
CACGGCGCGGGTTTCAGCCTTATTGGCGAGAACTGTGACGGGCTTTCCCAGTTTGCGAATGCGCTCAGCGAATTTCTCATCAATCGGCGTCACGCCAGCGCGGGCATCAATCACAAAGAAAATATGATCAGCAAGACGTGCGGCTTCTTCAGCCTGCGCACTCATGCGCGCTTCGAGCGAGCCTTTCTTGGCATCATCCAAACCTGCTGTGTCGAACACATCAAATTCTAAATCCCCAAGCTTGGCAGCACCCAAGCGACGATCCCGCGTTACGCCGGGTTGATCATCAACCAGCGCAATCTTCTGCCCAATCAAGCGATTGAACAAAGTCGATTTTCCAACATTAGGCCGCCCTAGAATGGCGATGGTCACTGTCATTGGATGGTCTTTGGGGCTTCAGGACAAATCGAAACAGTGGGATCACAAGGCTCGCCCTTTTTGCGCGTGACTTCAGGATCACGGGCGGTCTGCTGATCGGGCGAAAGAACATCCTCGCGCTGGCCCGGAAGCACCGTGTCATTGGTTTGACCGGTCAGTTTCTTGAGCGATGAACAACCGCCTAAACCAACCATAGCCAGCACTGAAACCAAAATAAGAATCTGCTTCATGTGAAAATCTCTCATTTCTGCGGCAAATTTGGCGTGAGCAGCTGGATGAGAATTTGAGCGCGCTGGCGCATGGCACCGGGCGCTTTGGCATCCGCATAAATCGCGTCCATCTGTTTCTTTGCTCCGGCAAAATCCTTAACCCGCCACGCTGCGAGCCCCAGAATTTCACGCGCCTCATTGCGCCAAGCATCGCCCTCTTTGTCAAAACGCGCGAGCCTAGTCAGAAGTTGTTCTGGCGTTGCTGTATCAACCAATAAATAACCAGCTCTGATCCGCGCCAGATCAGCCAGCGCAGGATCGCTCTTGGCATCTGCCGCAAAAGCATCATAAGCAGCCACGGCCTTATCTGTTTCGCCCTTATCAGCACTCATCTGCGCCACAGAGAGTTGCGCAAGTTGCGAAAATCCATCGTGATGAACGGCAGCAAAAGCCGCCAATGCATCTTCAGTTTTGCCGGCAGCCGCTTGCTTCACGGCATCGCCATAAATAGCACCTGCTTCTTCAGCTTGCTTCACTTCATAATATTTCCACGCCTGAAAGCCAGCAACGCCAACAACCACTGCAATGGCTAGACCAGAAACATATTTCCCAAAACGATCCCAAAGTTTTTTATATTCTTCGTTGCGAACATCCTCGTCCACTTCGCGAAAAATTGATTCATCCGTATCGCTCACGTCCCGTCTCCGTAAAATTCAACTTTGGGCAGTAAAGCAGAGCCAAGGCCAAATCAAGGCATTTCAGGGCTGCACTGCCGCCACAGTAAACGCGCCCAGCAGCCCAGAATCAACTCTTTCGGCGAGCAGGCTCTGGATCGCCCATAGGCCCACATTATCCGCGACAAAGGCCAATTTGATCTTGGAAAGCCCCGGAACAATGGCCGTATCGCGCCATGGCTCACCCTCCAACGCTTGCCCATCGGCCTCAATCATCTGCCAGACATGGCCATGAATATGCAGAGGTTGCGGAAACGACGTCGCATTCTCCAGTGTCAGAATCACGGTTTCACCACTGGCAACATCAAACAGGGCTGGCCCGCCGGGGCCTGCAACGCCGTTCAAAGCCCAGGCCAAACCCTTTTCCAAAAGTGTACGAATATCAAGCCGCTCATCACCCACAATCGCTGATTTCAGCCCGCCCTTGGCCCCGCCCTGAATTAAAATTGTAAACGCCTTGGCCGCCACCAAATCACCAAGCTTGGGCAAGGGATTGGCAGGCAAGATAAAATTATCCGGCAGCTCAACTGCGCTGGCTGTGCCAATGGGATCAAGAAAGCCAATCTCCGCCACATCTTCAGAAAGATCAAGCGACACCACGATCTGCTTTTTAAGATCGGCCAGCAACAGATCGGCGCGCTGCCCTGGGGCCAGTTTCAAAGCATCCAGTCCCAAGGGCTTGAGCGCGACGGGCTGCCCATCCAATGCCATCACATAAATCTCAGCCCCCTTGAACAGGATATTCATGCTGCGCACATTTGCGGCATTCAGAACCCGCAGCCGCGTTGGGCGCGCGCGGTCAATTTGGATATGCGATTTAAACGCGCCATTGAGCGTGAACCAATTGCCGATGCGGCCTTCACCTATGGCATCTTGCAGATTGTCAAAACCCTGCTGCATCTGCCCATCATCAGAAATTTTCCAATCATCTATAATCAGCGGCACATCGTTGAAGTTTTGCGGTGTGGCCTCTTCAACAATCAACATGCCATAAAGCCCCATGTCGCGCTGTTGTGAGGCATGGATCAGCGGGCCAAACCAAAACGTGCCAGCATCGGGCGGCGTGAAATTAATGTCGACAGCATTGGCCTCACCCGGAGCCACATTCAATGTCATGGCTTCGGCATTTCCGCGCACGCCAAACCAATGCAACCAAACATCTTCTTCCAGGAGATTGAGAAACCGGCCCTTAAATTCTTGGCCCTGCTTGGCGCGCAGCACAGCAATGGGCTGAGCCTTATCAAACCGCCACACATCAGTGGAATTGCCAATCTTGCCCAACAGTGGCATTTGGCTTTTTTCTGCTTTGAGTGTGATGAAACCAGCAGCATCCTGCGCCAGCACAAGACGAGGCGCTGCAGCAGCAGCCAAAACTCCAGCCGTAAAAGCGCGCCGTGAAATCATGGCGAAGATTATATCTGAGTCGGCGGCTAAATTAAGGTGTAACGACTCACCCTGAGGATTTGTCTAATCCTTCACGTCATAAGTATTTTCAGGCATGGGGAACTGGCGTGAGCGCACATCATCAGCATAGAGCTTGATTGCCCCTTCAATGGCCGCACCCACCTTGCCAAATTCTCTGACGAACTTTGGCACGCGTGGGGAAAGACCCAACATATCTTCCATCACCAAAATCTGACCGTCACAGGCAGCAGATGCGCCAATACCAATGGTGGGAATATCAATGGTCTTGGTAATCTTGGCGGCCAATGGTTCTGCTAAAGCTTCGAGCACCACCGAAAAGGCGCCAGCTTCAGAAACAACCCGCGCATCCTCTTCAATCAAGGCCCATTGGTCACGCAAACGTCCTTGGGTTTTGAAGCCGCCATACACATTGATTGATTGCGGCGTCATGCCAATATGCGCCATCACCGGAATGCCGCGATCAGACAAAAACTTGATGGTCTCGGCCATGCGTGCCCCACCTTCAATTTTGATGGCACCGCATTCTGTTTCTTTCATCACACGCGCCGCATTGCGAAAGGCTTGAGCTGGGCTTTCCTCATAAGAACCAAATGGCATATCAACAACCACAAGCGAACGCTTGGCACCACGGGTCACTGCACGGCCATGCATAATCATCAGTTCAAGGGGCACGGGCAACGTGGTTTCAAATCCATACATCACCATGCCAAGTGAATCGCCAACCAGTAATAAATCCACATATTTGTCGGCAATTGCTGCCGTGTGTGCGTGATAGGATGTGAGCGCCACAATGGGTTCGCCATTTTTGCGGGCGCGAATATCAGGGGCGGTGAGGCGTTTAGTTACAGCATGAACAGACATTTCATTTCACCAATTCAAAAACCGGAACACCAAATA
>JANYGE010000365.1 GCA_025362535.1 Hyphomicrobiales bacterium | reverse complement strand
GAGCTGATGGCTCGCCCCGTCGTGTGCTCTATGCTGAAGATCAAACCTCATCGCGCATCGTCACCACAGCGATGCTCAAGAAAATGGGCTTTTTGGTTGATGCGGTAGAAGATGGCGAGCTTGCCGTGCAACAGGCCCGTGAGCAAAATTATGATGTGATTCTGCTCGATATTGAAATGCCCGTGATGGATGGTGTAACGGCAGCCCGTTCCATTCGCTCTGAACTCAAGCATTGTGATGATACGCCGATTTTAGCGCTTTCCGCATTTTTGGCCGATTCAACAGAAGTTACCATTTGGCGCGATGCTTTTGACAATGCTGTGCCGAAACCCGCCAACTCCAATGAATTATTTAAAGCCATGACCAAGGCCATGGGCATGAAAGACCGTAACCTCCAGCAATTGGTGGCCAATGAAGGGCCAACCCATGTAACGGCCAACAGTTTACTGGGTGCATTGCGCCGGGCAGTAACGGCTGGAAGCTGGCGTCGCTTGCAAATCACCGCGGCCAATGAAATGCGCCAGCTCGGTTTGGTGATGGGGGCTGCACATGAAGCAGGCGATATCGAGATTTACAGAAAATGCGCCCATAGCATTAAGGGCTTGGCATCAAATTTCGAAGCAACATTGGTTGTTGCAAAACTGGAACAGTGCCGGGCCGATGTAACGCAAGCAAGCCTTGAGGCTCTGCTGCTGGAAATTGAGAACTGGCTGATCAGCTAGGCAAAAGATCAGCGCGTGGTTTGAACGGCAGCATCTTGTTTTTCTAATGCTTTGAGCATGTGGAGAACCTCAGCGAGTTCAGGGCTAATGCGTTTGGCTTGCTTGGCTTGTTCGAGTTTAGTCATGATATAATTTCCTTGTTACGGGCCGTTTAATGCGTTGAACCTAATAAAACCCTAAGCCACCAAGCCTGAATGCTGCCAAAACCAGCCATTCATGCGGCGTTCACATGGCAAAAAAATGCATGACCAAAATTTAAACTTCACATTTTCGTAATCAGTTCAGATTTTTACTGACGAAGAGGGAATAATCCATATGATGGAACTGTAACTCTCAGGTGCATTAGCCCAAAGCCAGTCATGGAGGAAAAAACACAATGAAATCAAAATTCGCATTCGGAGCAATGATCGGTGCAGCAGGTGCTGTGATCTCAATTGGCTTGGCACTTGCCGGCCCTGCCGATGATGCCATTACCGCCCGCAAGAATTGCATGAAAGCAGGTCACGGCGGAGTTATGGCTGTTGCTGTGCCAATCATGAAAGGTGAAAAACCTTATGATGCAGCTGCTCTGAAAGCCGCTTATGATGCCGAAGGTGCAGCTTGCGCTGATTGGTCGAAGTGGTGGGGTGCAGATACCCAAAAAGGCGAAACCGTGAAGACCCGTGCGAAAGCAGAAATCTGGACTGATCCTAAAGGCTTCGAAGCGGCTGGTGGGGCTTGGTATGCCGCCGCTCAAAAAATGTGGGCCGCAACCGATGAAGCCAGCTTTAAAGCCGCATTCCCAGCTGTTGGCGCTGGCTGCCAAGGCTGCCATGAAAAATTCCGCGCTGCGGAATAAGGTTTAGTTTTGAGACTATTCTCAAAACGCAATTTCGGAGGCCTGGCGCTGCTTGCGGCGCTGGGCTTTGGTGTTTTTTGGGTGGCAAGTAGCCCACATCCCTTAACCGCCGCAGATCTTCCTGCCCATACTGCCAATCTCGAAAATGGCCATTTACTTTATAACATTGGCGGTTGCGTCTCCTGCCATGGCGATGCCAATGGCACCCCCGCAGGCGGCAAGCCGCTGCAAACTCCCATCGGAACTCTCTATCCCCCAAATCTCACGGCTGATGCTGAAACCGGACTTGGCAAATGGACCGATGTTGATTTCGTCAATGCCATGCAAAAGGGCTTAAGCCCAGGTGGCCAGCATTTAATTCCTGCATTCCCGTACACCTCGTATGCGCACATGAAGGTGGAAGATGTACTCGACATCAAAGCCTATCTTGCAAATCTGCCAGCGGTTAAAAGCC
>JANYGE010000358.1 GCA_025362535.1 Hyphomicrobiales bacterium | reverse complement strand
GCTGAAGCTGTGCGCCGTTCGCGCAAGTTGGCCCGCAAGAAGTTGCAACGCGAAGGCCTGTTGCCCATGCCCAAGAAAATCGAAAAGCCCAAGCGCTTCGGCGGTGGAGCTGGCGGCGGTGGTGCTGGTTTCTAATTTAATTTGAATTGAATTGAAAAAGCCGCTGAGAGATCAGCGGCTTTTTTTATGTCTTAATTCTTCAGTCGTGGGAGAAGGGGACGGAATTTTGAATTTCTACTTCCCAGCTTGATCCAACACAGCCCTGATTTGCGGCAGCAAATCGGCATTGCCGGCAATATAGCCGCCGCTGAACAGCGGGTTGGCCTCGCCCTTAGCCCCCACCACAAAGCCGCCGGCTTCACGAATGAACAGCACGCCTGCGGCCATGTCCCAGGCATTTAGGCCGTTGCTCCAGGCGCCATCAAGGCGGCCCATGGCGATGTAAGCCATATCCATGGCGGTTGAACCCAGGGCGCGGATGCCCGAGGTTTTGACTTGCATCAGATTCATTTCAGCGCGGTGGAGGGCATGATCTCGGTTGCCACGGCTGGGCAGATTGGTTGCCATCATGCTGTCGAGCAGCTCACGGCGTTGGGCCACGCGCATGCGCTTGTTGTTCACAAACGCGCCTGTGCCTTTTTCGGCATGGAACAGTTCATCGCTGATCGGATTATAGGTGACACCCGCCACGATCTCGCCTTTGCGCTCAAGCGCAATGGTGATGGCAAAATAGGGCAGCGCATGCATGTAATTAAAGGTGCCATCAATGGGATCAATGATGAAGCGATGATCAGCATCAGTGCCTTTGTGTTCCGCTTCTTCTTCACCCAGAACGCCATAAGTGGGGCGGGCGGTGAGGAGTTCTTGGCGCAGCACTTGTTCGGCGCGCTTATCGGCATTGGTCACAAAATCGCCGGGGCCTTTGACTGAGATTTGCAGATTGGTCACTTCACCAAAATCGCGTTGCACACCACGAGCGGCTTTGCGAACGGCGGCGATCATTACAGTCATGATAGGAGTGGTCACGGGGTCAAGGTCTTTCGTTGATGATGCGAAGGCGGGGCTTAGCAAGGAAAGGGCAGCATGGGTAGGGGCTTATTCGCCCATCGCCTTAGCCATATTTTCAAGTCTTGCTGCGGCTTTTTCCAGCTGGGTGGTCAGATTTATTTCGATGGTTTTGATGTGGGTTTGCGCCAGGTTGCGGCTTTCGCGCAGGCCGCTGACTTGATCTTCTAAGGCTTCGATTTTCTTGATGGCTTCGCTCAGGCGATCAGCCACCATAAGGCCACTCATCACCAGCAATCGGATGTCGCCAATCGAGCCTACGCTTGATTTGATGCGAGATACTTCGGTATCAAGCAATTGAGCGAGTTCGCGCAAATGCGCTTCTTCACCATCGGGGCATTGCATGGTGTAAGGGCGGTCTGCGACGGTGACGACGACATTGGCCATGTCTATGCTCCGCTATTGGAATGAAGAACTGAGCGGATGCGGCCCACAGCCGTATCAATTTTACCGGCAGCCTGTTTGCTGGTGTCAACCAGTTCAGCGGCTTTGACGCGCACTTGATCGAGCTCTTTGGATAATCGCTGTTGGTCCCGTTGCATGACCACGGCTTCGCCCGCCAAGGTTTTCAACCTGCGGGTTTCTTCTATACTGCGCTTGGTCGCCAGCTCGAACTTGCCCAAGGCCAGCTCGAAGCGCGCGAATGCCGCATCAAGTTTATTTGTGTCTGTCATCGTCGCCCTATGCCACACATCTGCTTTGCCCGCAGCAATTTTCCTTTTAGCATAACTCTTTGCATCGCATAGCTGATTCTTTGCATTGGCCAAACCCGATAAGTTCATCGAAAAGCCCGAAGTTGACAGGGCCGCATGTGGTGTTATCAGAGGAAATATCAACGTCTCTTCAGAAAAGCAGGACCAGACATGACCAATGTTTCTCCCCGTATGATGGCCAATGCCATTCGCGCCCTTTCCATGGATGCTGTGCAAAAGGCAAATTCCGGCCATCCCGGACTTCCCATGGGTGCAGCTGACGTGGCCACGGCCCTGTTTAGCGATGTTTTGAAGTTTGACGCCTCAGCGCCGCATTGGCCGGACCGCGATCGGTTTATTCTTTCTGCGGGCCATGGTTCGATGCTGCTTTATTCACTTCTGCATCTCACTGGTTATAAGGATATGACCATCGAGCAGATCAAGAATTTCAGGCAATGGGGTTCGATTACGGCGGGTCACCCTGAATATGGCCATGCGACAGGCATTGAAACCACCACGGGGCCGCTGGGCCAAGGCATTGCCAATGCGGTGGGCTTTGCCATTGCCGAGCGCCATTTGAATGCGCGCTTTGGCGATGATCTGGTTAATCACAAAACTTATGTGCTGGCGGGCGATGGTTGCTTGATGGAAGGCATTTCGCAAGAAGCCTTGGCGCTGGCTGGCCATTTGAAATTGAAAAATCTCATTGTGATGTGGGATGACAATGGCATTACCATTGACGGCAAAGTGGGCATGGCTGATTCTACTGATCAGCTGCAACGCTTTGCGGCATCGGGCTGGGCTGTTTCGCGCATTGATGGTCATGATCATGCAGCAATTGTTGGCGCTTTAGAAACAGCGCA
>JANYGE010000340.1 GCA_025362535.1 Hyphomicrobiales bacterium | reverse complement strand
AAGCTGCATAATGGCCAAGACCGCGTGCGCGAAATCAATATCGCCGCCGCTAAGAATGCCCGCGCTGAAGCCGAAGCCGTTTCGCGTGATGTTTATGTTGCAGGTTCTATAGGCCCAACCGGAGAAATCTATATGCCCGTCGGCACCTTCCCCTATGAAGAAGGTGTTTCAGCTTTTGCCGAGCAGGCGCTTGCCTTGAAAGAGGGCGGCGTGGATGTTCTGTGGATCGAAACCATGTCGGGAGAAGAAGAATTGCGCGCCGCCGTTGAGGGGGCAGCCGTAGCTGGCCTTCCCATCGTCACCACCATGAGCTTTGACACCAATGGCCGCACCATGATGGGGATCACGCCCACGGCCTTTGGCGCATTGGCCGCATCACTTTCAACTCAACCCGTGGCCATCGGTGCAAATTGTGGTGTGGGCGCATCGGAATTGATTGCCACAGTAATGGGCATCACCGCTGCACGGCCCGATGCTTTCGTGGTGGCCAAGGGCAATTGCGGCGTGCCGCAATATCATGATGGTCATATCCATTATTCAGGTACACCCGAACTGATGGCCGATTATGCTCGTATCGCGCTCGACTCCGGAGCCAAGATCATCGGCGGTTGCTGTGGCACCAGCCCAGAACATTTAGCCGCCATGCGCCAAGCCCTAGAAGCCCATACCAAAGGTGCGCGTCCCAGCATTGAATTGGTGGAAGCAAAATTGGGCGCTGTCTCAGCCTTGGCCAAAGGCATTGATCAGGCCGCCGAAGGTGCGGCTCGCAGAGAACGCAGGCGGAGTTAAGTTTCAATTGCGCAGTGTTGATTTTCAAACCTATCTTATCGCTGCAAGCATATTGTGGGATAAGGTTGAAAGCCGCGATCAATATCCATTTTCATTGCCCGCTATATCTCATGTCTCCGAAATTAAATTCCATCCCAAGGTCACTTTTCTTGTGGGAGAGAACGGGTCTGGAAAATCAACCCTGATTGAAGCTTTGGCAATTGCATGGGGCTTTAACGCAGAGGGCGGAACCAAGAACTTCAACTTCAAAACCCATAATGCAAACTCAAATCTCAATGAGTATCTAAGGCTCACCAAAGCACCAAGGCGCGCAAGAGATGGCTTCTTTCTCCGTGCAGAAAGCTATTTTAACCTAGCGACTGAGATTGAGAGGCTTGATATAGATGATGCGACTGTGAACAGCCCACCAGTCAAAAGTTATTATGGTGGAAAATCTCTCCACAATCAGTCCCACGGTGAATCTTTCTTTGCGCTTTTGGACAACCGCTTTGGCGGCAACGGTCTTTACATTCTCGACGAACCCGAAGCCGCACTTTCTCCATCGCGTCAGCTCTCCATGCTTGCGCGCATGCATGAGCTGATCAATCGAAATTCGCAATTTATTATCGCCACCCATTCGCCAATTCTGATGGCTTACCCGGATGCGTGGATCTACCAAGTGAGCAACAAAGGCCTCGACCGCATCGACTACAAAGATACCGAACATTATCAGGTGACACGCGATTTTCTCAATCGCACGGACGCCATGCTCGATGTGTTGTTGGAGCGTTAAATAAACGCCTCCACCACCTTCGGTCGGCCCAGCATGAAACAATCACATACCAATTGCAGTGGCGCAACATCAGTGACTGATTGTCCGGATTTCAGCAGTTCGGCAAAGCGTGCATAGATCATTTCATACTCTTCCATCGGCGCTTCCATGATGGTCTTGCCATTGACGATCAAAATAGTGCCGCCCTTCTTGAGGAACAGCGAGACTCCATCAGCCGTTTCAATTTCAATTTCCCACGTCTGCTCGCCCGTTTGCCGCCAATCAAAATCGGCTTTCATATCAGACTTGCGGCCATCTGCATGTTTGAACTTAATCTGCGCAGCAATCGGCGTTGCCTTATTGGCGGGCACTTCAATCACGGCCTGCTCAACATAGATTGGCTCCGGCATAATCTTGGTCACAATCGAGAGCGCATTGATGCCGGGATCAAACACGCCAAAGCCACCCGGTTCCCAAATCCACTCTTGGTTGGGGTGCCAGCGCCGCACATCTTCGCGCCATGTTACTTTTAATTTTGAAACCTGTTTGCCAGCCAACAAACGCTTGGCTTCATCAACCGCTTGATTGTACCGTGAATGCCAAGTGGCATAAAGCACGCGGCCTTTGGCCTTGGCATAATCAATCATCGCGAACATTTCACCCAAAGTTGGGGTAGGGGGCTTTTCAATCAGCACCTGATAGCCCGCATCTAAAGCTTGCATTGCCATGCTCAAGCGCACTGAAGGTGGGGTGCACAAAGCCACAGCGTCAATTGCGATTCCACTTTCAATCAGCGCATCAAGCGATTCAAAACATGGCACATTCTCAA
>JANYGE010000336.1 GCA_025362535.1 Hyphomicrobiales bacterium | reverse complement strand
CTCGACAAGAAATATGACATGATTGATGCCTTGGTAGCGGGCTTCCCTGCTGGCACCGTATCAGGTGCCCCCAAAGTGCGGGCTATGGAAATCATTGATGAGCTGGAAAAGAACAAGCGCGGCATCTATGGCGGCTGCGTTGGTTATTTTGGTGCCGATGGCGAGATGGACACCTGCATCGTGCTGCGCACTGCCATTGTCAAAGACGGCAAAATGTATGTTCAAGCAGGCGCTGGCGTGGTGGCAGATAGCAACCCGCAAAGTGAACATGAAGAATGCATCAACAAAGCCAAGGCCCTGTTTCGTGCCGCTGAAGAAGCCGTGCGCTTTGCGGGCCGTGCGGGGAGAGCCCAATGATTATTCTGATTGATAATTATGATAGCTTCACCTGGAACCTCTATCATTACCTTGGCGATCTTGGTGCGGAAACTGTGGTTCATCGCAACGATAAAATCAGTGTTGGACAGGTGATGTCGGCCCGGCCCTCAGCCATTGTGATTTCGCCAGGCCCTGGAACGCCATCGCAAGCTGGCATCATTATTGATCTCGTAAAGCAAGCCGCTGGAAAAATTCCACTCTTCGGTGTCTGCCTCGGCCAACAAGCCATGGGCGAAGCTTTTGGCGGAAACGTGGTGCGGGCTCCGAGCCAAATGCATGGCAAGACTTCCGCCGTGCAACATGAAGGCAAGGGTGTTTTCAAAAATATCCCCAATGGCTTCAATGCCACGCGCTATCATTCCTTGGTGGTGGACCGCGCCACGCTGCCAGATTGCCTTGAGGTTACGGCGGAAACTGATGGCATCATCATGGGCCTGCAACATAAAACTTTAAATGTGCATGGCGTGCAGTTTCACCCTGAAAGCATTGCCTCCGAACATGGCCATGCCATATTGAAAAATTTTCTCGATATGGCGGGAGCAAAATAATGCCAGACATGAAACCCCTCATCGCCAAAGCCGCCAATGGCACGCCCCTTACACGGGCCGAAGCGCGCGAAGCTTTTAACATTATGATGTCGGGCGATGCCACGCCGTCACAAATTGCTGGGTTTCTGATGGCGCTGCGGGTGCGCGGCGAAACGGTCGATGAAATCACCGGTGCCGTTGAAATCATGCGCGAGAAAATGCTGCGCGTGGCAGCCCCCGCTGATGCCATTGATATTGTGGGCACGGGAGGTGATGCGTCTGGCTCCTATAATATTTCAACCTGCGCTGCGATCATTGCAGCAGGTGCTGGCCTCAAAGTGGCAAAGCACGGCAACCGTGCTCTATCATCCAAGTCTGGCGCTGCCGATGTGTTAATGGCGCTTGGCGTTAAACTGGATATTCCGCCCGAGAGAATCTCCGACTGCATCAGTGAAGCTGGTGTTGGTTTCATGTTTGCTCCAGCCCATCATTCCTCGATGAAATTCGTTGGACCAACCCGCGTGGAACTTGGCACACGCACCATTTATAATTTGCTTGGCCCCCTCTCAAACCCAGCTGGTGCCAAGCGCCAGGTGACAGGTGTGTTCTCAAAAAATTGGGTGGAACCTCTTGCTCATGTTCTGAAAAATCTGGGCACGCAAGCCTGTTGGATTTGCTATGGCGAAGGCGGCATGGATGAAATTGTGCCATCCGGCACCACTTGGATTTCAGAATTGAAAAACGGGGAAATCCGCAATTTCGAACTCACGCCGGAAGCCGCTGGTTTGCAGCGCTCCAATGCTGATGAATTAAAAGGCGGCGATGCAGCCCACAATGCCGAAGCCTTGCGCGACGTATTATCAGGAAAGCCATCGGCATTCAGCGATGCGGCCTTGATGACCACAGGTGCTGCATTAGTGGTGGCTGGAAAAGCAACGGATATCAAATCCGGTGTTAGTGCGGCGCGTGAAGCTGTGCAGTCTGGTGCCGCTGTTAAAGCACTGGCCCAGTTGGTTGAGGTTTCAAACAGCTAATGGCCACCATTCTCGATAAAATCGCGACTTATAAACGCGAGGAAGTGGCGGCAGCCAAACAACGTGTTTCACGCAGCACTTTGGAAGCGCAAGCTAAAGCCGCATCAGCACCGCGGGGTTTTTACAAAGCGCTGCAAAGCAAAAGCGCTGGCGGCCACTATGGTTTGATCGCTGAGATCAAAAAAGCCAGCCCCTCAAAAGGCCTGATCCGCGCTGATTTTGATCCACCTGCCCTCGCTAAAGCCTATGCTGCTGGCGGAGCTGCCTGTCTCTCGGTGCTCACCGACACGCCCTCATTCCAAGGTGCGCCGGAATTTCTGACTACCGCCCGCAATGCCTGCACGCTCCCAGCTTTGCGCAAAGATTTCATGCTCGACACCTATCAAGTGGCCGAAGCCCGCGCTTGGGGTGCTGATTGCATTCTGCTGATCATGGCGATGATTGCGGATGATTTAGCGGCAGAACTGGAAGCAGCGGCATTTGCGTTTGGGATGGACGTTCTGATTGAAGTACATGACGAAGCCGAAATGCTCCGTGCACTGACTTTAAAATCTCCCCTGATCGGCATTAACAATCGCAACCTGCATACATTCGAAACATCACTCGCCACAACGGAACGCTTGGCCCCGATGGTGCCGAAAGACCGTATGGTGGTTTGTGAAAGCGGATTGTTCGTGAGTTCAGATTTGGCACGAATGGCCAGTGCGGGCGTCACCACCTTCCTGATTGGCGAAAGCCTGATGCGGCAGGAAGATGTTTCCGCCGCCACCCGTGCTATACTCACCACATGAGCAAGCTCACCCATCTTGATGCCCTCGGCAACGCCCACATGGTTGATGTGTCGGCCAAAGACATAACCACGCGCAGTGCAACGGCGCGCGCGCGCGTTTTAATGTTACCCGAAACGCTTGCCCTGATCACCAGTGGCACCGCCAAAAAAGGTGATGTTCTGGCCACGGCGCGGCTTGCTGGAATTATGGCGGCAAAAAAAACCTCCGATCTCATTCCGCTTTGTCACCCCCTGATGATTTCAAAAGTGAGTGTGGAGTTCACCATCATCAATGCTGCCATAGATGTTGAAGCCACCGTAAAAGTGGAAGGCAAAACGGGGGTTGAGATGGAAGCCCTCACCGCTTGCGCGGTGGCCTGTCTCACGCTCTATGACATGGTCAAAGCCGTTGATCGCGGCATGAAAATCACTGACTTGCGCCTGGTTGAAAAATCTGGTGGCAAGTCTGGTTTGTTTAAGGCTGATTAGCCATGGCCTTGATGCCTGTTGATCAAGCTCTGGCTCGCATCCTCGCGACGGCTAAGCCCACTCCAGCCGAAGCCGTGAAGTTGGAAGATTGCTTTGGCCGCATTCTCGCAACTGACGTCAAAGCCAAGCGTGATCAACCGCCCTTCCCCTCCTCTGCCATGGATGGCTATGCTTTGCGCCATGCTGATATCGCAACACCACTTAAAGTGATTGGCGTTTCTGCAGCTGGCCACGCGTTTAAAGGAAGAGTGAAAGCCGGTGAAGCCGTGCGCATTCTAACCGGAGCGCCCTTGCCCAAAGGGGCAGACACCATCGTCATCCAAGAAAACACAAAGGTGGACGGCGAAACATTGATTGTCACCGAGCCCATAAGTTTGGGTAAAAATATCCGCGCCCAAGGCTTGGATTTTAAGCGTGGTGATATTTTGGTGCCCGCAGGCACCAAGCTTAATGCCAGAGACATTGGCCTGGCAGCAGCGGGCAATGCGCCAATGCTCCGTGTACGGAAGAAACCGCTTATGGTGCTGTTCACCACTGGCGATGAACTTGTCTTGCCCGGGCAAAAGCCGCGCGCCGATCAGATCGTCTCATCGAATAGCCATGCCATTGCGGCCATGGCTAAAGCCTGGGGTGCGGAGGTGATCAACCTTGGCATCATCGGCGACAGTTTGAAAGCCACCATGGCCGCAATTAAAAAGGCCGAGGGCGCAGATATTCTCGTCACCACTGGAGGAGCTTCAGTTGGCGATCATGATTATGTGCAAGAAGCCTTCAAGAAATGCGGCATCAAAATTGATTTCTGGAAGATCGCCCTGCGCCCCGGCAAGCCTTTGATGTTTGGCACCAAAGGAAAACTGCGTGTGCTCGGTCTGCCCGGCAATCCCGTATCAGCACTGGTCTGTGGGCGCATATTTTTGCAACCCCTGCTCTCTGCCATGCAAGGCCAATTGCTTGACCAGAGCAGGCTCAGCGCCCGTTTAGGAACGGCCCTCCCCGCCAATGATGGTCGCCAGGATTACGTGCGTGCCACACTCGCCCACGGGCCTGATGGCAGCCGCATCGCCACAGCTTTTTCAAAACAAGACTCCTCCATGCAGCGCACCTTACGCAATGCAGATTGCCTGATTATCCGCGAACCAAACGCGCTGGAAGCTGCCGCAGGAACCCTGGTTTTCGTGCTTGTGCTTGATCTCTAACGGCTCATAACGCAAACACTTGCGGAACGAAGACGAAACATGTATAAATGTTTTGGATTTGTTCCGATTCTGATTTGAGGTTTTCCCCATGCTCACACGCAAGCAACTTGAATTGCTCCTGTTCATCAATGAACGCTTGAAGGAAGAAGGTGTGCCTCCCTCTTTCGAGGAAATGAAAATGGCTTTGGATTTACAATCCAAATCCGGTGTGCATCGCTTGATCGTGGCTTTGGAGGAGCGCGGATTTATAAAGCGCATGCCCAATCGCGCCCGTGCGCTTGAAGTGATCAAATTGCCGGAATCGCACCAACCAAGTCTGACATCCAAGAAAAATGGCTTTACGCCGAATGTTATTGAAGGCTCGCTGGGCAAGGTTAAGCCGATGCCTGCCGCCAATGATGGCTTCCCGCGCGCCACCGCCATCCCGATGATGGGCCGCATTGCTGCGGGTGTTCCCATCAGTGCCATTCAAGATCACACGGCCAATATCATGGTGCCGCCTGAAATGCTGGGTGGCGGAGAACATTTCGCCCTCGAAGTCAAAGGCGATTCGATGATTGATGCTGGCATTTTTGATGGTGATACTGTGGTGATCCGCAAGGGTGACACAGCAATCAATGGCGATATTGTTGTGGCCTTGGTTGATGATGAGGAAGCCACCTTGAAGCGCTTGCGCCGCAAAGGTGTGTCGATCGCACTCGAGGCCGCCAACCCCACCTATGAAACGCGCATTTTCGGACCAGACCGGGTGCGTGTGCAGGGCAAGCTCGTGGGCTTGTTGCGCAAGTATTCTTAAAAACAAGAAAGCCCGGGCCAAAGCCCGGGCACCCTTGCAGGGGATTTACTTAGGTGAATTAATTCATCGCTGTAGATGAAGAGAGATATTTCGCCGGATCCAATGCGGTCGCACCTTTGCGGACTTCAAAATGCAGCTGCGGGCTTTGAACCGCGCCAGTTTGGCCGGCTATCGCAATTATATCACCGCGTTTAACCGTATCACCGCGTTTCACATTCAGTGATTTGGCATGGGCATAGGCGGTGACATAGCCACCCGCATGGCGGATAAGGATGAGATTGCCATAGCCTTTAAGTTCGTTGCCAGCATAAGCCACCACACCACTTTCAGCAGCGCGAATGCTGGTGCCTTCCGGCACCGCAATGTTAATGCCTTCATTCTTCAAACCACTTGGCTTTTTGCCAAAATCTGAAATCACTTTGCCACGCACCGGCCAGCGCATGGCAAGGCCCGGCGCAGTGTCAGTCGGAATAGCCGGCACGTCTTTCACCGAAGCTTGTGCCTTTGGATTTTCCACTGGTGTGACGGCATTTTCATCAGCGGCGACCTGTGAAGAATCATCCGAAATATTTTCGTCATTGGGCACCAGCTTCTTGGGCTTTAATTGCGCCACAGCTGCACCAGAGCCTCCAGGAATGCGCAAGGACTGACCGAGTGACAGGGCCTTATCCTTGGGCAAGCCATTTAAATTGGCAATCGCAAAAGGCGACACATTGAATTTCCGCCCGAGTGAATAAAGCGTGTCGCCATTTTCCACACGGTAGCTTGAACCTGCCTTCAGCTTTGGCGCTGTTTGCTCTTCTTCAGCAAGCGAGATCGGCTTCTTCTTTAGGGTATAATTTGAATCTGGGATTTGAGCAGTTGCACCACCCGGAATGCGCAAAATGGTTCCTGTGCTCACAGTATAAGGCTGGGCAATGCCATTGGCCTCAGCCAATTGCTTCACAGTCAATCCATTGCTTTTGGCAATCGAATAAAGTGTCATGCCTTCAGCCACGCGGACTGTTGCACCCGATTTGGCAAGTGGCTTCTTGTAGATTGGGGCTTGCGCTGGAGCGGTTTCATTATCCGCCACCGCATTGTCATTGCCATAATCTGGCTGATTGTAAGTTGGGGCCTTGTAGCTTTGGGCTTTATAAACTGGCCGGTTCAAAGCCGGTGCCACGGGTTGCTCATCAGAAGCAACCTCAGGCTGGTTCAAGGTGAGCTGCCGTGTGGGCTTCTTATAGCTTTGCACATAATCATAGGCTGGCGTTGCCTGCTTGTTCAGCGGCGCATTCACAACCGGGCTCTGCACAATTGTGTCATCGTCATAAGCCAAAGCCTTAGGCTGGGCATATTTCACCGCAGCAGGCTTGTGATATTTCGGTACAGATGCCGTGTAGACCGGATCAGCATCTGATGGATTATTATAGTTGGAGGAAAAGCGATCAATTGAATCTGAACAGCCCGAAAGCAGTGCTGCCGTAACACCCGCAAAGATGAGCTTTGACGAGGTGAAGCCAAAACGGCCGAAGGGCACGTTGATACGCATAGTGTTACTCCGATACAAACAAACAAACTAAACTAACTAAAACTATTAATGACGCGTTTTGGTTAAGAGTGTGTTTATGTTAACGCTCGCGCGAAAAAATCTTGCGACCTATTCAACCACCACGCGGGCTCCAATTTGAACACGGTCAAACAGATCAATCACATGTTCATTGAGCATGCGAATGCAGCCCGATGAAACGGCATGCCCAATGCTCCATGGCTGCGTGGTGCCATGAATGCGAAAATCGGTGTCTCCGATATACATGGCGCGCGCACCCAAGGGATTTTGCGGGCCACCTTCCATATAGTCTGGAATAATATGACCTCTGGCCGCTTCGCGCTGGATCATCACATCGGGCGGATGCCAAGATGGCCACACGGCTTTGCGGCTAATGCGGTTTTGCCCAGACCATTGAAAGCCCTCACGCCCCACACCCACACGGTACATAATGGCCTGCTGATCTGGGAGTATGAAATAGAGTTTGCGCTCGCCGGTGCGCACCAGAATAGAGCCAGGTGGCAGTTTCGATTCAAAAGATATTTGAGAGCGATTGGGACCAGAAAGATCATCCTTAGCCGTATCATGCAGCTGCTGTCTGGGTGCCGTAACGGAGGCAACTTGCGTGCTTTCCATCCCACCCAGAATATAAAAAGTGTCGGGCGAAAACTGAACATCTTTAGCGTGAGCTGAGAACCCAGACAGCACGGCAAACAGCGCCACCACTAGTATTTTACGCATTCCAACACCCAAACCAAAATCGGCCCAAACCGAATTATGCTTAAAGTCCATTAAGCCTGATTAAAGCGATATAGTTTCTGAATCATGACCAGCGCCGATTTATGATTGACCGGATGTTTCCAATTGCGCGCAATTTCAGCGATTGGACCCAACACAAAACTACGCTCAGCAATAGCCGGATGCGGCAGCGCCAATGCTTTGGCGTTTCCGGTTTTCACCGGGCGCACCTGCCCATGATAATCAAGAATATCCAGATCGAGGCAGCGTGGGCCCCAACGCCTGCGCCGCCTGCGGCCGGCCTGATGTTCGATCATGTGAAGTTTGCGGATCAACGCATCCGGCGAAAGTGCAGTCTCAATAATCGCCACGGCATTTACAAAATTAGGTTGGTTGAGAACCCCAAATGGCAATGTTTCGATAATCGAAGACAGTTTTAAGACGTGCAGTGGAAATTGATTCAATTCAACACAAGCACGCTGCAAAGTGGCCAGCGGGCTTCCCCACGGCCCACTGATATTGCTGCCCAAACCGATCAAGATCATAGCAGCATCGCCAAAATCTCTGCGGCATCGAAGTGAGGCTCCAAGACCGGAGATTTAACTTGGGTGATGATGCCACCAGCAGCAACCACTGTGATGCGGCGCAGAAAATCGACACCCTCTATCGAAAAACGCTGCAGTTCCAAGTGTTGTGAAAATTGCCCCAGATGATCAGACAACAATTCAAAGGGAAGTGTGTTGCGATGGGCAAAATCTGCAATCCACTCCTGCGACAGCAAGCTCACCCCAAAAACACTGACAGCAATCGATTGGAACTTTTCATAGAGTGCGGCATAGGCCAAAGCCTGTGGTGTGGACCCATGTGCGCCTGCAATATCATCCCACCCCTGCGGGTTGGCAACACCCGGCCTGCCCGTATAGGGATAGCAGAAATAAACCGCCCTGCCCTTCACATTTTTAGGATTGAGTGTTGCACCAGTACTCGTTGGCAACGCCACATCAGGCAGCGCATGGCCACGTAAATGCGCCATTAAATGCACCATGGCACTCACCCGCGATCGCGCAACACACGCGATTTTTCACGGTCCCAATCGCGGTTCTTGATCGTCTCGCGCTTATCAATATTTTTCTTGCCCTTGGCCAAAGCAATATCCACTTTTACGCGGCCGCGCAGATTGAAAAACATCTTGAGGGGAATAATTGTCAACCCCTCACGCAAAATCCCGACCGCCAGCCGATCAATTTCCTTGCGATTTAAAAGCAATTTGCGCGGGCGTTTTTGTTCGTGGTTGAACTGGTTGGCTTCACGATATTCGGCAATGTTGGTGTTGATCAAGAACAACTCTTTACCCTTCATCGCGGCATAGGATTCAGCCAAGTTAACATGACCAACGCGTAAGGATTTGACTTCTGAACCTTTCAGTTCAATGCCTGCTTCAAAGTTTTGCAGGATCTCATAATCATAGCGCGCACGCCGATTATCAGACACCACCTTGATGCCCTCTTGCTTTCTATTGGCTTTGGCACCGCCTGCTTTTGACGACATCTCAGTTCAGCAAACCCGCATGCACCAGCGCGTCACGAACCGCGACCTTCGTGCTTTCTGTCACCGCAATGATCGGCAACCGCGCTTCAGCAGAACACAGTCCAAGCAAGCTCGCGGCATATTTTACTGGGCCGGGGCTCGACTCAACAAACATGGCGTGATGCAGCGGCATGAGCAAATCTTGCAGCTGCAGGGCCTTGGCATAATCGCCACTCAATGTGGCCGCCTGTAAATCAGCACAGAGGCGCGGGGCCACATTGGCTGTCACTGAAATGCAACCAACCCCACCATGGGCGTTAAAACCAAGGGCTGTACCATCCTCACCCGAAAGTTGAATGAACTTGGTGCCTGATGCCAGGCGCTGGCGTGAGGGCCGGGTGAGATCAGCGGAGGCATCTTTGGTGCCAATGATGTTTTTAAAATCATGTGCAAGGCGCGTCAAAGTCTCAACCGAGATATTTGCCACTGTGCGCCCGGGCACATTGTAAACAAACAACGGAATATCTACAGCTTCCACAATCGCTTTATAATGGGCGTAAATACCATCCTGAGTCGGCCTGTTATAGTAAGGCACCACAACCAAAACGGCATCCGCACCAGCTTCTTTGGCATGGCGCGTATATTCAATCGCTTCAGCCGTGTTGTTGGAGCCAGCACCCGCAATCACCGGAACGCGGCCCTTGGCTTCGGCGACGCAAATGCGCACAACGGCTTTGTGTTCTTCAGGCGTCAAGGTGGGGCTTTCACCAGTGGTGCCGACCGGAACCAAGCCTGAACTTCCCTCTTTTATCTGCCAATTCACGAACTTACGGAAAGCCTGCTCATCAAAAGAACCGTCTTTCATTGGCGTAATCAAAGCAGGAATTGAACCCTTAAACTGCACGAGAAACCTCACTGGTAAGAAATTAGAAACCATAAGCTGATTAGTGTCGGCGCAACATAGTCTGGCCAATTGATTACGGCAAGACTGAGACTAGAC
>JANYGE010000335.1 GCA_025362535.1 Hyphomicrobiales bacterium | reverse complement strand
TTTCATCACTTGTCCAAAACCTTGGCCATGCAAATGCAAAACAGACTTTTCTGCAATGTGATCAAACGTGGTCGCTGGAGAGAGGCCAAAATCGTAAACGGCAGGGAATAGACCCAACATTGATGCAGCCCGCACAAAAATTGAATCAAAATTGAAGGTAAGTACGCGGGTTACAAACCCCGCCTTCATCATGCTGGCCAATGCAATGTGGCCGATATTGATTTTTGCATCTGCTAAAATTTTGATGAAATAATCTTTACGCTGATTTGGCGTGAGGATGCTCATAACATCGCCATAGTCTCTGCCAGTGGGAGTGCGATTCCCAAGTTCAGATTTGATATTATCTCCAAGAGGCCCAGCGCAAAGTTCTGCAACAATTTCTGGTGCAGTGGGAATGCCTGCGGGTCTGGAACAACCGGAACCTGTCAAAAAGGAAAAGGGGCGGCCATGATCCTTCTCATCGCGCATGAGTCGCGCGATTTTCCGAATATGCTCTGGAGTAATTTTTGTCATTACAATCACCACTAACCAAATTTGTATCAGAACCAACATCAGCCTTCTCCTTCCTGATCGAGATAGGTGGAGATTGCGACTAATTTATGATTTTCATCCTATAAAAGGATTTTATTTACTGGCTAGCCCAGATAATCCGCGCCATCCAGTCTACGTCTTTCATGTCCAGCACTTTGGTGTCGTGGGCGGGGTTGAAGGAGGCTAGCTCTAATGTGCGGGCGGTTTGGCGCTGCATGATTTTTGCCATAACTTGGCCATCAGCGGTGCGCACGACGACACGGTCACCTTTCCTTATGGTGGCGGCAGGTGAGACCACGATGGTATCACCCTCACGGTAAACGGGTGCCATTGAATCTCCGGTGATCTCCAGACCATATGCAGCGGCATCGGTTACACCGGGCACATCAATTTCCTCCCAGCCAGAGCCTGAGGGAAAGCCTGAATCATCGAAAAAACCGCCCTTGCCTGCCTTGGCAAAGCCCAGCATGGGGATTTGTTTGAGGCGCGGCGGTTGGCCTTTGCGGCCTGCAAGCAAATCCATAAACTCTTCAACACTGGCCCCTGCCGCATTGAGGACGCGCGAAATTGATTCCATGGTGGGCCAGCGCGGCCTGCCATCAGGGCCATTGCGCTTCGATGGATTAAAAGATGTGGGATCTAAGCCTGATTTTTTGGCAAGGCCCGAAGCTGAATAGCCATAACGCTCCGCAATTGTGTCGATCGCCGCCCAAACTTGTTTATGTGTGAACATCATCCCGCCTCATAGGTTTTGATTATTGACCTTCGATAGGAAGTAATACCTCGAATGGAAGTGGTTGTCCAGAGGCAATTTGCTGCCTATGGTCCGCCCGAGATTTGGGAGAGTGGTGTGGGCATTATTTATAAAATTGAAAAGGCTTCGGTTTGGCAAGAGGCGGTTGCGGCTGGAGTTTATCATGGTTCAGCTTTGGATTTGAAGGATGGCTTCATTCATCTCTCAACTGCAGAACAGCTGCGCGAAACGGCGCGGCTGCATTTTGCTGGTCAGGTTGATTTGATTTTGGCGGCTATTCCCGAAATTGCCGTGGCAGCGCATTTGAAATGGGAGGCTTCACGTGGCGGACAATTGTTTCCGCATGTGTTTTCCACTTTGAACCCGCAAGATGCGATATGGGTGAAGCCTTTGGCGTGGAATGGTTCGGCCCATATGTTCCCGAAAGAGTTTACATCATGAGTTTGAGCCAGCTTGGCTTTTCTTTAGCAAAGCCACTCTTGCATAGGCTTGATGCCGAGCAAGCCCATAGCTTGACCATCGCTGGGTTAAAGTGTGGTCTTGTGAAAGCCTCACAGCCGCAGCAGTGGCCGCGCTTAAAGTCAGAACTGTTCGGCTTATCTTTTGCGAACCCATTGGGGCTGGCACCGGGTTTTGATAAAAATGCTGAAGTGCCAGATGCGATGCTCGCCCAAGGTTTTGGCTTTGTTGAAAGCGGCACGGTGACACCAAAACCGCAAGCGGGAAATCCACGCCCTCGACTTTTCAGATTGATCGAGGATGAAGCCATCATCAATCGCATGGGATTTAACAATGAGGGCCATGCCGTGGTGCGCCAGCGCCTTGAAGCGCGGCGCGGGCGCTCTGGTATTATCGGTATTAATGTTGGGGCCAATAAGGATTCCGCCGACCGGGTTGATGATTATGTCAAAGGCATTTCGGCCTTTTCAGATTTAGCTGGCTATATAACCATCAATATCTCATCGCCTAACACGCCGGGTCTGCGCAACTTGCAAGGCCGTGCGGATTTACAAATTTTGCTCGACCGCCTCAATATGGCGCGCGCCGCAACTGTGCCGATGCTGCTTAAAATTGCCCCTGATCTCTCCATGGAGGAGTTGCAGGACGTGGCGGATCTGTGTGAGGGCGGCGCGGTTGATGGGGTTATTATTTCCAATACGACCTTGAGCCGGCCCAAACTAAACTCCCGGCATGCCAATGAGGCTGGGGGGCTTTCGGGCAAGCCTTTGCATCAACTCTCAACCCAGCAATTGGCTGCTTTTTACAAGCTAACAAAAGGGCGCATTCCGTTGATTGGGGTTGGTGGCATTCATGATGTGGAAACCGCTTGGGCCAAAATCACCGCGGGGGCGAGTTTAATTCAGCTCTACTCAGCTTT
Organism: Hyphomicrobiales bacterium; assembly: GCA_025362535.1. Taxonomy (GTDB): domain Bacteria; phylum Pseudomonadota; class Alphaproteobacteria; order Rhizobiales; family Aestuariivirgaceae; genus Aestuariivirga. Next base: position 1,010 of record JANYGE010000335.1, on the reverse strand, counting down.
GGTTTTCAAAGGCCCCGCATTAATCCAAGAGATTTGCCACGGCTTGGATTTGAAACTGCAGGCTCTTGGCCTAAGCCATATCAGCCAGGCCGTTGGACTTCAAAATGGTGAGGTTGGTAAGTAGCGGCTGAATATTTTTTCGGCTTCGCCTTTTTCATCCAAACGGTCCAAAGCGAAATCGAAATATTCACGCAGCAACCCTCGGTTCTGTCTGGTGAAAAAGGCGAGGCCGCGTGTGACGGTCCTATCATCAATAAAACCACCACCCAGCGGCACACAGCAACGGTGGGAATCCGTGCCATTCATCCAAAAGCTGGCGCGCAGTGAATCAGCGAAGACCGCATCTAATTTGCCAACGCGGAGCGATTCAAAGAGCTCGGCTTCGGTCGAGAATGGCGTGAGAGCAGAGCGCTCATAATAGGTCTCAAGAAAGGCCTGATGGCTGGTGCCTTTGACAAAGCCAATGCGCCGTCCGGCCAGAGTGCGAATGTCAGGGGTTTCAAAGGGCATGCCAACACGCATGATAAAGCGACCAAAGGAAAAGAAATAAGGCCGCGTCATGAAGGTTTTTTCCATCAGTTCAGCACTGGGCCGCAAGCCAGAAATGATCGCATCCCCCTCACCGCGCGCCAAGGCGGGCATGAGATCAGCAAAAGCCATAGGCTTTAACTGGCAAACCACCTGAATTTCAGCGCAGGCCTTGAGGGCCATATCAACAGAGATGCCCACCATGGCACCACCGGCATCTTTATAGGAAAAGGGCGCATAATCTTCGTCCGTCAGAAGCGTGATGGGGCCGATCAAACGCTCTATGGGCAAAGAAGCTAAGGGATCGACATGGCGAAAATGCGGGAAGGCCTGTGGCGCTGCAAGGCCAAGTCCACACATCAAAAAAACAATCAAAGCTTGAGCTGTTGCAAATAAACACACTCTCGGTATAGTTGTCATGGTTCAAATTCACAGATTAAGGTGTTAGCGAGTGGTGCGGAGCTTCAGTTCCGCTGGGGGAG
>JANYGE010000261.1 GCA_025362535.1 Hyphomicrobiales bacterium | reverse complement strand
GGTGGCCCCTTCAGGCGAAGGTGCCGTGCGCTGCATGCGCAATGCCATGGCCACTGTGAAGGGCAAGATTGATTATATCAATCCGCATGGCACATCGACGCCAGTGGGTGATAAAAAAGAAATTGAAGCCATTCGTGAAGTGTTTGGCGCTGATATTCCCAATATCTCATCAACCAAATCTCTGACCGGCCATTCGCTGGGAGCAACCGGCGTGCAGGAAGCGATTTATTGCTTGCTCATGATGAAGAATGGTTTCATGGCTGAGAGTGCTCATATTCAAGAGCTTGATCCTGATTTCGCCGATATGCCCATCCTGCGCAAGCGCCTGGACAATGCCAAAATCGACACCGTGATGTCCAATAGCTTCGGCTTTGGCGGCACCAACGCAACCCTCGTGATGCAACGCTACAACGGATAATAAGAACATGAATGGATTGATGCACGGCAAACGCGGCCTGGTGATGGGTGTTGCGAATGATCATTCAATTGCCTGGGGCATTGCCACGGAACTGGCCAAGCATGGTGCTGAATTGGCCTTCACCTATCAGGGTGAGGCCTTTGGAAAACGCGTGCAGCCTTTGGCCGAAAGTGTGGGCTCTGATATTTTGATCCCATGCGATGTGGAAGATGTGTCCACTGTCGATCATGTGTTTGCGGTTTTAAAAGAAAAATGGGGCACGATTGATTTCGTGGTCCATGCCATTGCTTTTTCTGACAAGAATGAACTCAAGGGAAAATTCGCCGATACATCACGCGAGAATTTTGTGAAGACGATGATCATCTCGGCTTTCTCATTTGTTGAAATCACCAAGCGCGCTGCAGCACTGATGCCGAATGGTGGCTCGATCATCACGCTCACCTATGGTGGCTCCACCCGTGTGATGCCAAACTATAACGTGATGGGTGTGGCCAAGGCGGCCTTGGAATCCTCGGTGCGCTATCTGGCGGGTGACTATGGTCCGCAGGGGGTGCGCGTCAACGCCATCTCGGCTGGCCCGATGCGCACACTCGCCGGAGCAGGCATTGGGGATGCCCGCGCCATGTTCAATTATCAAAACAGCCACGCTCCCCTGCGGCGCACGATCACGCTGGAAGAAGTGGGCGGGGCGGGGCTTTATTTGCTCTCACCCCTTTCAGGCGGTGTGACAGGTGAAATCCACTATGTCGATTCCGGTTATAATATCATCTCCATGCCCCGGCCTGAGGATTTGACAAAGTGACCCCGCACGAACAGCTTCTTGATAAATATGCTGAACTCACAATTCGTTCAGGACTCAATCTTCGTAAAGGTCAGCAAGTTTTGATGACGGCCCCTTTAGAGGCTGTCGATCTGGTGCGGCGCATCACGCATCATGCCTATAAGGCGGGTGCTTCGCTGGTCACAACGCTCTATAGCGATGAACAAGCCTCTTTGATGCGCTACACAGATGGCAATAGCGAAGCATTTGATGCGGCCCCAAGCTGGTTGTTCAATGGCATGGCCGAGGCATTTCGGGATGGCAATTGCGCCAGACTTGCCATTATTGGTGAAAATCCGGCACTGCTTTCGGGCCAGGATATTGACAAGGTTTCACGGGCCAATCGGGCGCGTTCGGTGGCCTATAAGCCGGTTGTCGAACTCATCACCACCTTTGCCACCAACTGGTGCATCATTTCGGCGGCCACAGCTTCGCATGCAAAATCGGTGTTTCCTGATTTGTCACCAGACGCAGCCCTGGCTGCGCTGTGGCACGCAATTTTCAAATGCACCCGCGCTGATCTCGCCGACCCCGTGGCGGCTTGGGCCGCGCATAATGCCGCCCTGCATGCCCGCGTGAAGACGCTGAATGAAAAGCGCTATACCGCATTGGCCTATAAGGGCCCGGGCACAGATTTCACGCTTGGTCTGGTTGATGATCACGTCTGGGCAGGTGGCGCTTCGATGGCCAAGAATGGCATTATGTGCAACCCCAATATTCCGTCTGAGGAAGTGTTCACCATGCCGCACCGCGAGCGGGTGGATGGCATTGTGCGCTCGACCAAGCCCCTGTCTTATCAAGGCACGTTTATTGATGGCATTCAGGTGCGGTTTGAAAAGGGCCGTATCGTTGAAGGCTCTGCCGCCAAGGGCCAAGATGTGTTCCGCAAGATGATTGAAACTGATGATGGTGCCGCACGCCTTGGCGAAGTGGCCTTGGTGCCGCATTCCTCACCCATCTCGGCTTCAGGCATTGTGTTCAATGAAACGCTCTATGATGAAAACGCCGCCTCGCATATTGCCGTAGGCCAAGCCTATTCACAAAACCTTGCGGGCACGGCCACCATGAGTGCTGCGGAAAAACTGGCCGCCGGCATGAACACATCGCTGGTGCATGTGGACTGGATGATCGGTTCTGGCGCGCTCGATGTTGACGGGGTGTTCAAAGACGGCAAACGCGAGCCCCTGATGCGCAAGGGCGAGTGGGTGGCGTAAGTTTCCAAAAAAGAGGGGATGAGCATTGGCTTTGACCCTCGTAAGCTTAGGTCGCGCCGCTCATCCCCTTCATTGGTTTCTCTGGCTTACGCCTGAGGCCAAGTTGCACCAGTTGAGATTGTGGAAATGGGAGGATCCAAATCAGTGTTGTGCTACGCAACATTCTTTGCATGTGCCGTGCCAGATTTTTACTTCCTCTTAATAAATTATCAAACTATTGAAATTACTATATAATTTATTATTTCGGAAAATTTGTTGGATTTTTCGGTTTTGTTAAACGGTCAAAATTTGTGCATCGCAGCATCTAAAAAGGCAGCACATCAGTCGTGGACGCTCAATTGTGGTCATAAATTCTCAAAAAGCGTCATCCTCGCGCACTAGATTGGATGTCCGGTTTTTAGCCAGGTGGTAAAGCGCTCCAAACCTTCGGCCAATTGG
>JANYGE010000234.1 GCA_025362535.1 Hyphomicrobiales bacterium | reverse complement strand
CTAGGTGAGATGATTTTTGACGGCACAAAAGAAGCAGCCATTTTCCCGGGGGACTTGCCAGAAGATCCACACGCTGCATTGAAGGGTGAGCTTGAGGGCCAACTCAAATTTCTGCGCTTTCGTCCGCCCTTAATGCAAGGTGCAACTTTCCCGCATATTCGTTTGGACCGCGCCCTTGAATTTTTGATCGGTGACAAATTTCCATGACCAAGAATAATCGAGCACCTCAAGCCTTCATTCTTGATCAAGAAGTTGAGTCCAAAAAATCAACCCGTAAACCGAGTATCACTTTTGCTAATGAAGAGCCAGCACAAGAGCTTGTGCTGGCACCACAGTCCTATATCCACCCAACCACGCGCGGGTGGCGCTGGGGCAGTCTGTTGATCGGCAGTTTGTTTTCACTGGCAACATTATGGGCGGGCTTCACGGTAACTCAAATGATTGAAAGCTTCTTTGCCCGCTCGCCCCTCTTAGGCTGGACTGCCCTTGGCATTGCGGGCCTTGCCGCCCTTGCAGCTCTGGTTATTATTGTGAAAGAAATCTGGGGCCTTGCCCGCTTGCGCCGCATTGAAAAACTGCAACTCACTGCTGCCCATGCTTTAAATCAAGATGATGAAGCATCGTCTCGCCAAACCATCACTGGTCTCACGCAGCTTTATCATGGCAAGCCAGAGGCCGCTTGGAATCTAAAATCCTATACGGCCCACGCCGATGATATTCTCGACCCCCGCGACCGGGTGCGTCTGGCTGAACGCTATCTGGTCGAGCCGCTTGATGAGGTGGCACACCGTATTATTGCCAAACGCGCCAAACGCGTAACCCTTCTCACAACGGTCACTCCTGCGGCCGCTCTCGACATTATGTTTGTAGCAGCACAGAACATTGCCATGCTTCGCGAGATCGCCACACTTTATGGTGGCCGTCCTTCCACCTTTGCCACGATCAGGCTGGCGCGCATGGTGGTGTCGCATTTGGCCATTGCGGGCGGGCTTGCACTCTCGGATAATTTTATCCATCTCTTCGTTGGCAAAGGTCTGCTTGGCAGACTTTCAGCGCGTTTTGGCGAAGGGGCGGTCAATGGAATTCTCACCTCTCGCATTGGTCTTGCCGCTTGCGATGTGTGCCGGCCTATTCCACAAGAAATCAGCAAACGTGAAACCCTGGGCAGCCTGCTTAAAGAACTTGCAAGCTTCGGCGCAAAACCAGAATCGCGTTAACCTCGCATTAACGCTCTGGTCAAATTTGATCAAGCTGGCAATAGAATTGAAGGCCTTTACGGTCCAAACTGCCAGCACAGTGGGAGCGCAAAATGGCCGTGAGCAATGCTATTCAGTCAGAGTTTATGCAGAGCGTGGCCGTAGCAGCGCCAGTTGTCTTGTCGCGCCAAATTGAAACTCTGACCACGCTGCAAGCTTTGCGTGCCATTGAATCCGATTGGCGTAATCTCGAGATCGAAAACTCTGGTAAGACGACAGTGTTCCAAAGCTATGATTGGGCCATAGCTTGGTGCGATGCCTATTTGAGCGCTGATACTAAAACCGAACTTTTCATCGTCACTGGAAAGGTCAACGGTTCTCTGGCCTTCATTTTGCCTTTGGCAAAAACCCGCAAGCACGGCCTTAATATTCTTGATTGGCTCACTAATCCCATCGGTCAATATGGAGATATTCTTTGCACTAAAAACCAAGATCCGCAAAGCTGGCTCGAGGCTGCATTCCAACACTTGTCTACGACAAAAGGCATTGATCTTGTGCGCCTGCGCCATGTGCGCGCCAATGGCAATGTTGATGCATTTGCCAAACTAAATTTGCAAGATGCAAAATATGATGAACGCGCACCCTATCTTGATCTCGCGGTTTACAAGTCGGAAGCCGAATATGATGCGCGCTACACTTCGACCCAGAGGAAGCGCCGCAAAAAAATTCGCAAGGCCCTCGAAGACATGGGACCGGTTAATTTCAAGACGGTGGCAGCAGGCGCCGAAACCGATAAGCTGATCGAAAACTCTATTGCAGAAAAAAATGCCTGGCTCTCTGATCGTGGTCGCTTCAACCGCATCATGGGATGCCAAAACCATGTCAATTTTCTGAAGTATCTATCACGCTCAAAATCAGAGTCTTTAAACTTCTTCGCTACTGAATTATCAGCAGGTGGAAAGCCTGTGTCATGGGAAATTGGTTTTCGCTATCAGGGTACGCATTTTGCTTATATCACATCACATGTGAACGCCCTCACCGATCTGTCGCCAGGCCGCCTGCACATGGACCTGTCGCAACGGCGAGCTTTGGCCGATCATCAAAAAGCCTTTGATCTGATGGTGCCTTATGATCTCCACAAGGAATCTTGGAGCTCGGCGAGCATCCCAACCAATGATTATTTTAAGCCCATTTCAGTGCTGGGAAAAATCTATGGTTTGGCCTATTTGCGCAC
>JANYGE010000222.1 GCA_025362535.1 Hyphomicrobiales bacterium | reverse complement strand
AAAAACAATCAAAGCTTGAGCTGTTGCAAATAAACACACTCTCGGTATAGTTGTCATGGTTCAAATTCACAGATTAAGGTGTTAGCGAGTGGTGCGGAGCTTCAGTTCCGCTGGGGGAGAGGGATCTTGACGGCATCACTATACCAGTTTGCGGGTAACAAGAAAGCTGAGCCTGACAATTCGCCAAAAAAATTTACTGCGGCGCAAGAATTGCCTGAATTATCCTTGGATTTGATTGAGCAGCTTTTTGACCGTCTCTCAACTGAAGATAAAGTGCAAACTCTACGCCATAAAATTGTGCCGGTGGCCAGCCTGCCCCATATCACCTTATATAGTGCTGCAGGCGCGCAAGCAACGCAGCAGGCGCGTGAAAAAGGCAAACGCGTCATCGCCCGCATCAATCCACAAGATTTACGGTTGGTCACCAGGCGAAGACTAGGAGCTGAACTTCTACTCAAGGCCACACATCATCTGCGCGTGCGGCGACCTGAATATTCAGCGCTTACCCGCATCACAGGCTTGCAGAGCTTTTGGATTGGGATGGTCTTGGTTTGGACTGCCGCTGCATGGGCCATACTCGATCCGTTCTACTTCTACGCTGGTATAAGCTTGTTCTGTGGGGTGTTTTTTCTCGCGGTTGTCGCATTGCGACTTTTGTGTTTGCTGCAAGAGAAGGAGAAATTTTCTCCATCGCCTCCAAACCTAAACGACGAGGACTTGCCAGACTATACGGTTCTGGTTCCAGTGTTCCGCGAAACGCAAATGCTCTCACAATTGGTTCAATCTTTGGCACGCCTCAATTATCCAAAATCGAAACTCGATATCAAACTCATCCTTGAGGAAACTGATATATCCATGCAGCGGGCGGTGGCTGCTTTGGAGCTTCCTGAATATTTTGACATTATCGTGGTTCCTGCGGGCAAGCCGCAGACAAAACCTCGAGCGCTTAATTATGCTTTGCAATTTGCGCGCGGCAGCCTGCTCACCATCTATGATGCAGAAGATGTGCCCGAGCCAATGCAACTTCGTAAAGCGGCTGGGCAATTTGCAATTGCATCACCACAACTTGTTTGTTTGCAGGCGGAATTGGCCTTTTATAACCCAAATGAAAATTGGTTGACCCGGCAGTTCACGGTGGAATACGCGACACTCTTCAAATTGATTGTACCTGCGCTTGCCGCTCAGCATTTACCCATACTTTTAGGTGGCACTTCAAATCATTTTAAAATTTCAGTCCTGCGTGAGCTCGGGGCCTGGGATCCCCATAATATGACTGAAGATGCAGATCTCGGTATCCGCCTTGCGCGGGCAGGTTACAGCACAAGAGTGCTCGATAGTGTCACTTATGAAGAAGCCAATCCGAAGTTCGGAAATTGGTTACAGCAGCGGACTCGTTGGTTGAAGGGTTTCCTTCAAACCTGGCTTGTCCATATGCGTAACCCGATTTTGTTGGGCCAGGAAGTTAGCTTTGACGGGTTTTGGGCCATGCAAGCCATGACCTTAGGCATAATTGTATCTGCCCTATTTCATCCCTTTCTGCTCGGTGACTCTGCCTACTTGATTTTGTCTGGCACTTTGGCATCACAAGCAGTGTCCTTACCCATGTTCATTTTAGCAGGGCTTGATATTGCCGTGCTGTTTGCTGGCTATGCCATCTCAATTTACGCAGGCTACTGCGTGTTGCGGCGCAAGCAAATTGGGGGTTGGTGGTATACTCTGGCCACCATGCCAGCTTACTGGATGCTGATAAGCTTGGCTGGATGGATGGCGCTGTGGCAGTTTCTCTTCAAGCCATTTCATTGGAATAAAACCAAACACGGCTTGTCGCGGTTTCACCAACATCTGCCGCCACAGAATTGATCAAGCCGCCTTCGTTACCATGATAATTGATGGGCCCAAGATGACCACGAAAATCACTGGCAAGAAGAACAAAATCATTGGCACGGTGAGCTTCGGTGGCAAGGCTGCAGCTTTTTTCTCGGCTTCGGCCATGCGATCATTCCGATTTTCTTGCGCCAACACCCGCAAAGCTGTGCCAAGCGGTGTGCCGTAGCGTTCAGACTGAATAAGGCTGGTAACCACCGATTTTACCGTGTCAAGCCCCGTGCGCTTGCTCAGATTATCCAAGGCTCTGCGGCGATCCTGCAGATAGGAAAGCTCAGCGACTGTCAAAGCCATTTCTTCGGCGAGCGGCACGGATTGGCTGCCAATTTCTTTGGCAACACGCTGGAAAGAAGGCTCCAGCGCCATTCCGGATTCAACGCAGATGAGCAAGAGATCCAAAGCATCAGACCAAGCTTTTTTGATCGAATTTTTACGCTTGGTGACCATGTTGGACACCACCAGAGCTGGAAGATAGAAGCCGACGACTAAGCCAATCATGGCGACTGCGATGCGCATGTTTTGAGTGGGGAGACGGTCTGCGAATATCGTGGAAGCATAAATGAATGTTATCGTACCAACCACGATTGGTGCGATCGCCCGCGCCGCCAAAAACGTGATCAAATGTTTTTCAGCACGAAGGCCAGCCTGACGCAGTTTTTCACGTGACGTCTCAGCTTCAAAGATTTTCTTAAGGTTGAGGGCTTCAACAATTTGCGGAATGGTGCCAGGCTTCACGCGTTCACGCAGGCGCGTTTCGCCGCCTGATAATTGCTGCCTTTGCTGGGCCTTCAACCGATCACGCTCTATGGAAACAGTTTTGATGCGGCTCTTCAGCTTATCATTCTCAAACATTGGCATGATCAATGTCAGCACCGTGCCAAACGCTGCCAAACCGCTGAGTAGCGTGATCATGTTTTCTGGCTGAAGAAAGAATTTGATGAATTGCATCACTGTGGTCCGGTTGTTACGAGAAAATTTGAACTGTTAGATCTGGAAATTGATCATTTTACGCATTACCAGAACTCCGATTGTCATCCAGACTCCACTGCCAATCATCAGCATGTGGCCCATCTGGGTATAAAAAAGAGGGTCGAGATAGTTTGGATTCACCAGGGTCATGGCGCCAATGAGCACAAAAGGTAGAGAACCGATGATAGCCGCAGAAGATTTGGCTTCTTGGCTTACGGCAGCGACCTTTGCTTTCATTTTCTTACGATCACGAAGAACCCGCGATAAGTTTCCCAAAGCTTCTGAAAGATTACCGCCGGTTTTGGATTGAATGGTCATCACAATGGCCAGAAAGTTAACCTCTGGAAGTGGAATGCGTTCCACCATGCGCTCCAGACCTTGATCAAGCGAAATGCCAATACGCTGACCATCAACCACTTCCATGAATTCAGGCCCAACGGGATCACCAGATTCGGTTGCAATAATCTTCATGGCTTCTGAAACTGGAAGGCCCGATTTGAGACCACGGACCATTACGTCAATCGCATCAGCAAAATCATCAAGAAAAATATTCTGGCGGCGTTTTTTTAAGTAGCCAAGCACCCAACGGGGCAGGCCAAGAATGCCAACGAAGGCTGCAGCACCGGTTACATATATGGGTGCTCCAAGCGCCAAAGACACGATAGCGAAAACCCCGCCCAAAATAAATGACGCCATCCAAAACGAACGCGGCGATATATCAAGGCCTGCCTGCTCTAGAGTTGTGCTCAGCGTTGCTCTTACTTTTCGACGTGCCGTGTCGGTTTTTTTAATTTGCTTCAGAGAGTCTTGAATTTGGCGGCGGCGGGCATCTTTGGAATCTTCAGCAAAGCGTGAGCGGAAAGAACTGCCGGTGGATTCCAACTTTTTACCAGTTGCTATGGCTTTGACGCGGCTTCCCGAAGCATTGCTTGACATGAACGGCATCAAGATGGCCAAAGCCAAACCACCAACAGCAATGGCCACCATCACTGTAAATGCGAGATCCGATAGGTCTTGCCCGAACATTGGGATTATCCTTTAAACTAACTATTCTTTTTCATTGCGCGACTCGGCTTTTTCCAAAGCTTCGGCGAGACGGCGCTCTTCATTATAATAACGAGCCCGATCCCAGAAATGCGGGCGGGCAATGCCAGTTGAACGATGTTTGCCGATGATTTTTCCGGCGGCATCTTCGCCAACGATTTCATAGACGAATAAATCTTGGGTGATGATCACATCACCTTCCATGCCGATCACTTCAGTAACGTGGGTGATTTTGCGCGAACCATCGCGTAAACGGGTGGCCTGAACAATCACGTCAATGGAACCCACGATCATTTCTTTGATGGTTTTGGAAGGCAGAGCAAAGCCGCCCATGGTGATCATTGATTCAAGACGTGAAATAGCTTCACGTGGAGAGTTGGCGTGCAGCGTACCCATTGAACCGTCGTGGCCTGTGTTCATGGCCTGAAGCAAATCGAACGCCTCTGGTCCGCGGACTTCGCCGACGATGATGCGTTCAGGACGCATACGCAAACAGTTCTTCACCAGCTCGCGCATGGTGATTGCTCCTTCGCCTTCCAAGTTTGGTGGGCGGGTTTCAAGGCGCACAACATGGGGCTGTTGTAATTGAAGTTCGGCTGCGTCTTCGCAAGTGATGATGCGTTCATCAGAATCAATGTAACCAGTCAAGCAGTTCAGCAATGTGGTTTTGCCGGAGCCGGTACCGCCGGAGATCAAAACATTGCAGCGCACGCGACCTACGATTTCGAGAATCGTCGCACCTTCTGGCGTGATGGATTTGAACTTCACCAAATCGGGAAGACGCAAGCGGTCTTTCTTAAATTTACGAATGGTGAGAGCCGCACCGTCAATGGCCAAAGGCGGCACGATGACGTTGACGCGTGAACCATCCGGCAAACGCGCATCGCATATGGGGCTGGCTTCATCAACACGGCGGCCCACTTGGCTTACGATACGTTGGCAAATGTTAAGGAGCTGGGCATTGTCGCGGAAGCGCACTCCCGTTTTCTGCATTTTGCCATCGACTTCGATGAATACTGCAGCTGCACCATTGACCATAATATCGGCGATATCATCGCGTGCCAGCAAGGGTTCCAA
>JANYGE010000165.1 GCA_025362535.1 Hyphomicrobiales bacterium | reverse complement strand
CCAGATTTATGGGCCGCCACGGCCTTGGCTGAAACCATCGCATCGGTTTCTTTATGATTGGTGCGCCGTTCAGAGTGGCCAACAATAACCGCTGACGCTCCAGCATCCTTCAACATATCGGCTGAAATATCCCCCGTATGTGCGCCGTTCACGGCGGCGTGGCAATCTTGCCCGCCAAGCTTGATCTTGCTGCCACGCATCACCGATTTTGCCCGGCGAATGAGTGTTGCAGGTGGGCACACCATCACGTCGCATTTCAATTTAACATCGCGCAGCATGCCTGCCAATAAACGCGGCTCCTTCAGTATGGCTGTGGTGCCATTCATTTTCCAGTTGCCAGCCACCATAGGACGTATTGATTGTGCAGCCACTTTTTAGCCTCTTGATTGTGTTAACTGTCGGTCTCATAGCAAACACATGCCGCACTTGCGAGAAGAAACGCGGTTACCTATGATGAATTCACAGGCGATTTGCTTGTCACCACCCTGCCCAATTTCTACCGAGTTGAGCCTGAAAGGAACTTTGAATGGAATTCTTGCGTAATGCTGCCAAAACTTGGATCGCCAAGTTGCTGATGGGGCTTTTGGTTATGAGCTTCGGCATTTGGGGCATCAAAGACGTGTCCACTTCATTCTTGGGCGATATTATGTCGTGGAGCGGTTGGGGCCCGAAAGATTTGGTGCATGTGGCTGGCCAAACCATCCGGCAGCCAGAATATAATGTCGCATTGCAACGCATGCTGAAAAGCCTTTCGGCACAATCTGGGCAGAACCTTACGATTGACGATGCCAAACGCATGGGTGTTGATCGATCGGTTTTGGAAAACCTGATCAACACAGCGTCAGTTCAAGCTCAAGCCGAGAAGCTCAAGCTGGCGGTTCCCAGCAACGCGATTGCTCAATCCATTGCCGAGAACAAAATGTTCCAAGATGCGAAAGGCACCTTTGACCCAACAATTTTCCGCCGCCTCTTAGAACAAAATAATATTACTGAGGCCGATTATGTGGCCGGAGAAAAAACCAACAGACTGCGCAATATGGTTACAAGCCCGGCTGACTCAAAAACCAAGATGCCCAAAACTTTGAGTTTGGCACTGGCGCAATATCAAGGTGAATCGCGCGAGGCTAAATATTTCACGTTCACGGTAACGCAAGCCGATTTGCCAGCCGTCACCGATGACGAATTGAAAAAACAATATGAACTCACGCCCGCTGCCTATACCGCACCGGAATACCGTTCTATCGCAATCATGTCGGTTGATCCCACAGCAGTCTCCAGCCACATGCAAGTCTCGGCTGAAGAGCTGCAAGTGGGATATGAGCAATACAAAAAGGATTACTTCTCGCCGGAAAAGCGCACCATCTTGCAACTCAGCTTTCCTGATATTGAAGCTGCAAAAAAAGCTAAAACCCGTTTAGATGCGGGCGAAGATATTATGAAAATTGCAGCTGAGCTCAAAGTGAAAGAGTCTGACATCACGTTGCAAGATCGCCAGAAGGGTGATTTTCTTGATGCAAAAATTGCTGCTGCCGCATTCGCCTTGCCCCTCAATGCTGTGAGTGAGCCAGTGGCGGGTGATCTCGCCACCGTTATTTTAAAGGCCGCCAGCATCTCTCCAGAAAAGCAATCCACCTTGGATGAAGTAAAGGATGAACTCACCACCCGCCTTAAACTGGAAAAGGCCCGTGAAGAAATCACCACGATTTATAATTCCGTGGAAGATGCCCGCGCCGGACAAATCCCCTTTGAGCAAATCGCTGAACGCGCCGGAATTCCTTTCGTTCTTATTCCTGCGGTCAGTGCTGCGGGCCAAGATAAGGCCGGCAAGGATGTTGAGTTGGTCTCAAAGCAAGACGTGCTAAAAGCCGCATTCTTAAGTGATGTTGGCAACTCGGAAGATGCTTTGCCAATTGGCGATAATTATGTGTGGTACGAAGTGCGTGAAATCACTCCGCCGGGCTTGAAGCCACTGGCCGATGTGAAGGCTGATGTAACCAAGGATGTTATCGCTGCTAAATTGCGTGATCTCGCAACCAGCAAAGCTAAGGCGCTTCTCGCGGAAGCCAAAGCGGGTGCCACACTGGATGCCTTGGCTCAAAAAACCTCGGCGACCATCAAAACCGCCACTGGCATAAAGCGCAATGAAACCTCCGAGGAATTTGATGGCGCTGCTGTTGTCTCGCTGTTCGATCAACCAGATCAGGGTTTTGCCTGGTCATTGGAAGGGGATGGCAAAACGGCTCGGGTGATGCAAGTTACAAAAATTTCGCTGCCAGCCCTGATGGCCACATCGCCGCAAATTACCAAATTGCAAGACGATGCAAATGCAGGCTTGGCGAATGACATTACTGGAAGCTTTATTGCGTCCCTGCGCAAGACGGCAAATGTCACCATCAATGAAGAGCTGTGGAAACAAAATTCCGGCTCTAGTTTTGATCAACCTTAACCAGCCTGAACACCAATGATTGTTACTCCCACATATGAAGAATTTGCACTGGCCTATGACAGAGGCCAGGCGCAAGTCGTTGCGACGCGGTTGGTGGCTGATTTGGAAACGCCGGTTTCGGCGATGCTCAAGCTATCACGCAATGCGCGCTATTCTTTCCTTTTGGAATCGGTTGAGGGCGGAGCCGTGCGGGGCCGCTATTCAATCATTGGAATGAACCCCGATGTGATCTGGAAGACCGAGGGCAATGTGGCAAGCCTTAACCGCCAAGCTTTGCGCGATAGCGATGGCCCTTATGAAGCCACGGCTCAAGACCCTCTAACCAGCCTGCGCGCCCTGCTCAAAGAAAGCCGCATCGCACTGCCCGAAGATGCGCCACCCATGGCTGCTGGTGTGTTTGGCTATTTGGGCTATGACATGGTGCGCCTGATGGAGGATTTGCCTGAACCAAATCCAGACAGTTTAGGCCTGCCCGATGGCATGATGATCAGGCCCACCGTGATGGCGATATTTGACTCTGTGCGCGATGAAGTGACGGTGACCTCGGCTGTCTATCCGGATGCCAGCATATCAGCCCGAGCCGCTTATGCGCGCGCTGGTGAACGTGTTTCAGAAGTCGTTGATTCACTCGATCGCCCCATCGACATGACAATGCGCGAAGCTGATACTCCGGCGATTGCTGCTGCACAGTCCAACACCAGTGCCGCAGACTATCGCGCCATGGTTTTGAAGGCTAAGGATTACATTGCGGCTGGTGATATTTTTCAGGCCGTCTTATCGCAGCGCTTCGAAACAGATTTTGCACTGCCGCCCTTCTCACTTTATAGGGCGCTGCGCCGCGTGAATCCTTCGCCATTTCTATATTATTTGAACTTTGATCGTTTCGCTGTCGTTGGCTCCAGCCCGGAAATTTTGGTGCGTGTGCGTGATGGCAAAGTTTCAATCCGCCCTATCGCTGGAACGCGCCGCCGGGGGGCCACACCAACGGAAGACAAGGCATTAGCCGAGGAATTGCTGGCTGACCCCAAAGAACGCGCCGAACATTTAATGCTTTTGGATTTGGGCCGCAATGATGTGGGCCGCGTGGCTGAAATCGGATCGATCAAAGTCACCGACAAATTCATTCTCGAATATTACAGCCAGGTGATGCATATCGTTTCTAACGTTGAGGGAAAGCTCGACAAGAAATATGACATGATTGATGCCTTGGTAGCGGGCTTCCCCGCTGGCACCGTATCAGGTGCTCCCAAAGTGCGGGCCATGGAAATCATCGACGAGCTGGAAAAGAACAAGCGCGGCATCTATGGCGGCTGCGTTGGTTATTTTGGTGCCGATGGCGAGATGGACACCTGCATCGTGCTGCGCACTGCCATCGTGAAAGATGGCAAAATGTATGTTCAGGCGGGCGCTGGCGTGGTGGCTGATAGCAACCCGCAAAGTGAACATGAAGAA
>JANYGE010000159.1 GCA_025362535.1 Hyphomicrobiales bacterium | reverse complement strand
GCAGATTTCCATATTGGAAATTCGAATGATTCCATATTTAAGGCCCGAAGCCCGGTCCACCATGTGGCAAGCAAAGCCAAACCCACTACCATAACCTGAGCGATGAAACCCTTGATGCCGATGGTGAGAATGGACAAAAGTCCTCCACCCAAAACCTCTCCCACATTGCCGCCAAAGCCGCTCGCCAGAGGCCAACGAGATGGAACGGGAAAAGTGCTGAGGAGCGCACTAAACGCCAGCGTAGCTCCCATCCAGCAGAGGATCACTTTACGGGCATTTTCTGGCGCTTCATGGCGGAAAAACCGCGCGGCCCAGCCGAGCGGAATAAAGAGAAAAGCCAAAACCCCAAGTCCAAGAAACTGCATCAATTGATCAGCGATATAGGCTCCGGGATAGCCTAACCAATTCAGTGCTTTCTCACTGGTGGCATGATTAAACGAAGGGTCAGCGGGAGACCAAGACGCCAATGCCAAAGCAACGACCGTTACAACAGCGAAAACCAACAGGCCCGTAAGCTCAAATACGCGCTTGCGCAAAAACCGCCGAAGTGCCGCTGGAATGGTGCTTTCGTCGGTTTCGATCGATTGATTGACGGCCATAAGAATCTCCGGTGCCTAACCCCATCAGGGTTTAAGAGGGGTCTAACAAAAGGTTAACGGCAGTCTGATCTCTCATGGTTAAGGCGGGGTAAAGATCGTAGATTTTGAACATGAAAAAAGCGCCACCCCGAAAGGGATGACGCTTAATTTGAAGATTGTGAGTTTGCTTATGAATAAGCGCGTTCACCGTGGCTCGATATATCCAAGCCTTCGCGTTCGGATTGTTCATCCACCCGCAAACCAACTGTATATTTGCAGATAAGGCATGCGATATAGCTTACAACGGCTGAAAGCACGACAGCTGTAACCACACCATAGATTTGCGATGTCATCTGGCCGCTGAAGGAATATTCAACCAGCGAAGTTGAAGTGTCGCCAGCCAGATAGTTGGTAACACCCATGCCGCCTTTACCAACATCAACAAACACGCCAGTGAGCAAGGCACCAATGATACCACCGATGCCGTGGACACCGAACACGTCAAGCGCGTCATCATAGCCGAGCTTGGCTTTGAGCCAAATCACTGCGAAGAGGCAAATGATGCCCGCAGCTGCACCAATGATAATCGCAGCCATAGGACCAACCCAGCCGCAAGCAGGCGTGATTGCGACGAGACCAGCGACAACACCAGATGCACCACCAAGCAAACTGGCATGGCCGCGGATCAGTTTTTCACCAAGCGTCCAGGCCAACATGGCACCAGCAGCACCCAAGATAGAGTTGAGCAAGGCCAGTGCTGTGAGACCATTGGCTTCGAGGTTTGATCCAGCGTTAAAGCCAAACCAGCCAAACATCAGAAGACCTGTGCCAAGCAACGTCACTGTGAGGTTGTGTGGAGCCATGTTTTCCTTACCAAAGCCAACACGCTTACCAACCATGAGCGCGCAAACCAAACCAGCAATACCGGCATTGATATGCACAACTGAACCGCCAGCAAAGTCGATGGCGCCCTTGTTGAACAACCAGCCATTGGCCGTGTTTACAGCATCATTATAAGCTGAAAGAACCGAGGCTTTATCTGCATCCGTTGCGGCTGCAGCCAGTTTCGCCAAGAAGTCCGTAGCAGCACTATCGCCCACAGCAGCTTTCACCGCGTCGATATTTGCAGCGCTGAGCGTATAGGCGTCTGGGCCAGCCCACCACCACACCATATGGGCCATTGGCAGATACGAGAAGGTGAACCAGATAACGAGGAAGAGAACAACTGCTGAGAATTTCATGCGCTCAGCAAAAGCGCCCACGATCAAAGCCGGAGTGATGGCCGCGAATGTGAGCTGGAAAATAATATAAGCAAATTCAGGAATATAGGTTTCTTTCGAGAATGTTGCGGCCATGGAGTTGATATTAACCCCTGACAAGAACAACTTGGAGAAGCCGCCAATGAAGCCATTGCCATTGGTGAAGGCGAGTGAATAGCCATAGACAACCCAAAGCACTGCGATCAGGCAGAAGCAGATAGTCACTTGCATCAGAACTGAAAGCACGTTTTTCGAACGCACTAGACCACCATAAAACAAAGCAAGACCTGGAATTGTCATCAACACCACCAAGGCAGTGGCGGTGAGCATCCAAGACGTATCGCCTTTATTGATGGTTGCAGCGGCGAAAGCCTGCGCCGCCGGCAGAAACGCCGCTAACCCCAAGCCGGTGCCCAAGGCCACAATGCTCCTGGGAAAAGTTGTTGGTATATTCATCATTTTTCCTTTCCGAAAATTCAAGATCTAAAGTGCAGCCGCACCGGTTTCACCGGTACGAACACGAACCACACTTTCGAGGGGGAGAACAAAAACCTTACCATCGCCAATTTGTCCGGTTTTGGCTGAGTCTTGGATGGCTTGCACAACTTTGGCCGCAAGCGACGCCTCGACGGCTATTTCTATGCGCAGTTTTGGTACAAAACTGACGGCATATTCAGCACCACGGTAAAATTCTGTGTGCCCGCGCTGGCGACCATGACCCTTAACTTCTGTAACAGTGATGCCTTGAACGCCTAAGGCACTCAGTGCTTCACGCACTTCCTCAAGTTTGAAGGGCTTAATGACGGCAATAATATATTTCATGAGCAATCCTTTCAATGTTCAGGATTTATTAATCAAGTTGCGTGCCAGACTCAAAATATGATTTAACTCATTGATAATGAACAAATTTGATTCATTCACTACAGTTTAATGACACATGTATAGCTTAAAATATGTGCAAATATTTTTATTTGCATAAAATTTAAGCAGCATATTTTAATGTGCGAAAGGATCATTTGCTTTATGATGAGGCAATGCAAAAAGCGGATATTGTCATTGTTGGTGCAGGGCTGAACGGCTTGGTTGCGGGCATTGCTCTGGCCAGCTGCAAAGGGCTGTCAGTTGCCCTTATCGACCAGAATGACCCCACCCGCTTTGCCACGCCAAGCCATGATTCGCGCACCTCTGCCCTCACCCAAGCAACTCAGGTGATGCTGGAAACTTTAGGCCTGTGGCAAAACATAAAGCCGCATGCGCAACCTGTGAACGACATTGTCGTAACTGACAGCGAGGATGTTGCGGCGCGTCCGTCGCTCTTGTCTTTTGCGCTTAATGTAAGCGGAAAGCCCACCCTCAGCATCGTTGAAAATTTTCGCCTTCTAGACAGCATCCTAGAAAAAGCCAAAACCACACCAAGCCTTAGCCTGCATCTGGCGCAAAAACTGGCAAGCATCAAATTCAGCCCCGGTCTTGCGACACTCACGCTTGCAGATGGCACGGCCATAAAGGCGGCATTGGTGATCGGCGCTGATG
>JANYGE010000138.1 GCA_025362535.1 Hyphomicrobiales bacterium | reverse complement strand
CCTGCCCTGTGGGTGTGGCAACTCAAGACCCAGAACTCCGCAAGCGCTTCAAGGGTCAGCCCGAGCATGTGATCAACTTCTTTTTCTTCGTGGCCGAGGAACTGCGCGGTTTGATGGCTGCCATGGGCGCACGTACATTAGAAGAGCTCGTTGGTTGCACCGAATGGCTCGACACCAAGAAAGCCATTTCACATTGGAAAGCCAAGGGCCTCGATTTCTCGAAGCTTTTTGCCAAAGCCGATGTGACAGGCCCCATCGCCACGCGCCGCGTGATGGCGCAGAACCATGGGCTCGATAAAATTCTGGATCGCAAATTAATCGCCGAGGCCATGCCCGCTCTAGAAAGCGGCAAACCCGTGGTGATCAATTCGGAACTCCGCAACCACAACCGCACAGCGGGTGCCATGCTCTCTGGCGAAGTGGCCAAGCGTTATGGCCATGCTGGACTGCCGGAAGATACGATCCAGATTAAGTTCAATGGCATCTCCGGCCAAAGCTTTGGTGCATGGGCCGCGAAGGGCGTGACACTGGAAATCACCGGTGAAGGCAATGACTATGTTGGCAAGGGTCTCTCCGGTGGCAAGATCATCATCAAGCCGCAAGCCAATATTGGCTTCAAACCAGAACAGTCGATCATCGTGGGCAATACCGTGCTTTACGGTGCGATCACGGGCGAAGCTTATTTCCGCGGTGTAGCGGGCGAGCGTTTTGCTGTGCGCAACTCTGGCGCTGTTGCCGTGGTTGAAGGTGTGGGAGATCACGGCTGCGAATATATGACGGGCGGTTGCGTTTTGGTGATCGGTAACACAGGCCGTAACTTTGCTGCCGGCATGTCAGGCGGTGTGGCCTATGTTCTCGACGAAGACAAAACCTTTGCCCAACGCTGCAACCTCTCAATGGTGGATTTGCAACCCATTCCCGAAGAAGAGGAATTGATTGAGAAGCATCAACACCACGGCGGTGATCTTGAAGGCCATGGCTTGGTAAACATCACGTCAGGTATGGATAAGCATGATGCTACGCGCATTCATGAGTTGTTGGCGCGGCATTTCAAATATACGCAGTCAAACAAAGCCAAAACCATCTTGGATAACTGGGCGCATTACCTGCCGCTGTTCGTGAAGGTAATGCCGGTTGAATATGCGCGCGCGCTGGCTGATTTGGAAAAGGCACAAGAAACATCTAATGGCCTAACGGTCGGCGTGAAGAGGGCGTAATCATGGGGAAAATCACAGGCTTTCTTGAAGTCGATCGTCAAGACCGCAAATATAATCCCGCCGCTGATCGGGTGCGCAATTACAATGAATTTGTAATCCCGCTGGGCGATGAAACCACCAAGAAGCAGGCTTCGCGCTGCATGGATTGCGGCATTCCTTATTGTCACAATGGTTGCCCGGTGAATAACCAAATTCCAGATTGGAATGATTTGGTTTATAATAACCGCTGGGAAGAAGCGTCACGCAACCTGCACTCAACCAATAATTTTCCAGAATTCACTGGCCGTATTTGCCCTGCCCCTTGCGAGGCAAGCTGCACGCTGAATTTGGAAGAAACTCCGGTCACCATTAAATCCATCGAATGCGCCATTGTCGATAAGGCCTGGGAAAATGGCTGGGTGAAACCGATTATCAGCGCCGAAAAAACTGGAAAGAAAATCGCTATTGTTGGCGGTGGCCCTTCGGGTCTTGCGGCGGCCCAACAATTGGCGCGGGCTGGCCATGATGTTCACCTGTTTGAAAAAAATGCCAAGGCTGGTGGCCTGATGCGGTATGGCATTCCTGATTTCAAAATGGAAAAACATTTGATTGATCGCCGTGTGAGCCAAATGGAAGCCGAAGGTGTCACTTTCCATTATGGCACGCATATCGGTGTAACGCAGGATGCCAAGCAGTTGGTCGATAGTTTTGATGCTGTGTTGCTCACTGGCGGTTCTGAAAAGCCCCGTGACCTTCCCATTCCCGGTCGTGAATTGTCTGGCGTACATTTCGCCATGGAGTTCCTGCCGCAGCAAAATCGCCGCAACTCGAAAGAAGCGCCGCTTGATAATCGTCCCATCTTGGCCACTGGCAAACACGTTGTTGTGGTGGGTGGTGGTGATACGGGCTCGGACTGCATTGGCACTTCCATTCGCCAGGGCGCTCTCAGTGTCACGCAAATAGAAATCATGCCTGCCCCTCCTGAAAAAGAGAATAAGGAACTCACTTGGCCAAACTGGCCGATGAAAATGCGCACCTCCTCTTCGCAAGCCGAAGGTGCTATCCGTGATTTCGCAGTGGCCACACTTTCACTCGTGGGTGAAGATGGTAACGTCAAAACTTTGAAGTGCGCCCGCTCTGGACCAGACTTTAAACCGCAGGCGGGAACTGAGTTTGACCTCAAGGCTGATCTCGTTCTCCTTGCGATGGGCTTTGTACATCCCGTGCAAGAAGGCATGTTGAAGAACCTTGGCCTGAAATTAGATCCACGCGGCAATGTGGAAGCCAACATGAAAGACTATAAAACTTCCATCGACAATGTCTTCAGTGCTGGTGATATGCGCCGTGGTCAATCGCTCGTCGTGTGGGCCATCCGCGAAGGCCGTCAGGCAGCACGGGCCGTGGATGAGTTTTTGATGGGCGAGACCACCCTGCCTCGTTAATTGGCAGGCGCTGGTGCCACATAACTGAAATCATCAAAGCGCCCTATGGGTGCCGCACCGGATTTGCCGAGTTTAAAGAGCTGGTCAACTGATGGCGGAGCCACGGCAGTTTTTATGGCGTTTTCTGCGGCAAAGGCAATTATGGCCCCGGTTTCATGAAGCACAGCCACGCCATTTGCATCCTCCTGACCAAACACCGGTCCGGGAGTGTCGGCTAAACCAGCTTGCAGCGGTAGTGGTGCTGGTGCCACAAACACCGGTGCTGCCTCGGCTGGCGCTGCGGAAACTTCGCTGGCATTGATCGCTGTCAAAACAATCTGACCGAATTTATTATTGCCCTGTTTTAAAAATGTAACGCCATCACGCTCACGCAGCTTCTTCACCTGACCAGTGTTATCAGGGCCAAATTCCATGTAACTGCCATCTGGATTAGAAAGCCCCGATCTCGTTTCAACAAATGTCGCCCCTTTCAACACAACCCGGTCCTTCTGCAAACCGGTGATCAGTTTCATATCCGCATCATAAGCAGCATCCTTCATGGGTGGTGCTCCCAACCAAAAAACTTTGACCTTCTGGGCCGCCAGCGCTGCGAAGATTGCATCCGTGTTGGCTTGATAGGCAGCAATCCACTCCGGCGTATTGAATGTGACTGGACCTGTTACCGTGCGAATGTCTTGCCTGTCATTGAGGCCAATCAACATCACCACAATATCGAAATTCTTGTCTTGCATAATCTTGGGAATAGCCGCCGCCCAATCATAAATATCGGGGCGTGAAATTGCTGATGATTCATTAAATCGATTTACGATTTGAATATCGCTATCGTCTGCAGCCACGCGCGCCATGCCAGCGCCAAGCCCGCCCGCCATGGCATCACCAATCACCAGGATGCGCGTCACACCATCGCTCAAAACCGGAGCAATGAGGTTAGAGGCAGGTTC
Source organism: Hyphomicrobiales bacterium (assembly GCA_025362535.1). Taxonomy (GTDB): domain Bacteria; phylum Pseudomonadota; class Alphaproteobacteria; order Rhizobiales; family Aestuariivirgaceae; genus Aestuariivirga. Next base: position 7,028 of record JANYGE010000138.1, on the reverse strand, counting down.
ACCAGCCTGTGATCCAATCAAGGGCGTGCTCTCTTGAGCCGTCACGTTGAGTGAAAAACAAACCAGAAACGTCAGAAGGTAAAAAAGCTTATGCATTTTCTAAGGCTAGCCACCTTTACGAATTTGCTCAAGCACCTTTACAGATGGAATTCCATCGAGCTTCATGCCAGCCTTCTTTTGGAAAGCTAAAACCGCTTCGTAAGTGGCAGCGCCAATCCGACCATCCGCACCGCCCGTGCCAAATCCACGCGCATTCAAAAGCCGTTGCAACTCTTTGCGTTGCGGCACAGTGAGATCAACACTGGCATCCGGCCACGCCGCTTGAATGGGCGCTCCGCCACGAATACGGTCACCCAAATGCCCTACCGCCAAAGCATAAGAGTGCGATTGATTATAATCCATAATCGCCATGAAGTTTTGTGTGACCAAAAATACCGGACCGGTAATGCCCTGCGGAATGACCACGAAAGCCGAAGCCTGTGGCGCATTAAATGATTTTGCGGTTGCTGGCATAATTCCAAGTTTCACCCAGTCAGAAACCGGACGCCAGTGGGTGCGGCCAATCAAACCGCGATCAAAACCATCTGGCAGTTTGACTTCCCAGCCCCAAGGCCGATCAGATTTCCATCCGGCCTTCGCAAGATAATTAGCAGTCGACGCAAGAGCATCTTCCTTTGATCCCCAAATGTCTTTCTTGCCGTCACCAGTCCAATCAACTGCATATGAAATATAAGACGATGGAATGAATTGCGTGTGGCCCATGGCAGCAGCCCAAGAACCAGTAAAATTTTCAGGTGAATGAAAACCTTTTTTCAAAATTGCAAACGCAGAAATCAATTGCGCGCGCGCATAATCTTTCTTGGTGCCAGAGTAAATCAGTGTGGCCAAAGAACGCATCACGCTCATCGAGCCCTCATCCTTGCCAAAATTAGATTCCATGCCCCAAATGCCGAGCAGAATTCGGCGGTCCACCCCATATTTCTTCTCAATGGCAGAAAGCAAAGCATCATTCTCAGCCAGCATGCTCTTGCCGGTTTCGATACGAATAGGCGTTACCGCCTTTATCAAATAGTCAGATGTCGCCGTAGTGAATTCTGGCTGAGTATTGGCTAGTTTCAGAACAGCAGGATCAGGCTCGGTTATCCCAGCGAAGGCGCGGTTAAAAAGATCGCGCGACACACCCGACTTCTGCACGGCGGGCCATAGCGTTTGTATAAATGATTCAAACTTCGCATCAGCCATAGCCGCCTGCGGGGTTAGAGCCAACAGAGCAACAAGCACAATTCGTTTCAGCATAGTCTTCTCCCGCCATCAGCCAATCGATTCGGCTAATCCTTCATAACAGCACGGGACGAAAGTCTGAAATTACGTTAAAACTTAGACTGATAAATGGGCGTCTAAAACAACTCCCACTAATCGTCATTCCCGCGCAGGCGGGAATCTAACTTCCTTTTCGAAACCAAAGTTGGATTCCCGCCTGCGCGGGAATAACGGATGATGGGGGTTGCCCTTCACAAATAATTCTAGGCCGCATTTCGCCGCTCCAAATGACGTTCCCAAGCCAGAGCCGAGGCAACGATGAAATCAAGATCAGCGTGTTTGGGCTTCCAGCCAAGAATATCGCGAACCCGGTCCGCCCCTGCAACAATCGCAGCAGGATCACCAGCGCGGCGCGGAACCAACTTGTGATTGACTGGACCTCCAAAAGCTTTTTCAACCGCCTTGATCACATCGAGAACCGAATAGCCTTTGCCATAGCCACAATTGAAAATGCCACTGGCTCCACCGCGATTAAGATGCGCTAAAGCATCCATATGAGCGGAAATCAAATCACTCACATGAATATAGTCGCGTAAACACGTGCCATCTGGCGTATCATAATCCGTGCCGAAAACATCCATCGAAGGGCGTTGCCCCAAAGCTGTCTGGCAGGCAACTTTGATCAAATGCGTGGCGCGTGGCGTTGATTGACCAGAGCGACCGCGTGGGTCAGCGCCGGCCACATTGAAATAGCGCAAGGCCACAAAGTTGAGACCATAGGCAAAATGGGAGTCTTGCAACATCAGCTCAGTCATCAGTTTAGAAGTGCCGTAAGGCGAAATCGGTGCTGGCTTTGCCGTTTCAAATACGGGTTGTGTTTCAGGGTTGCCATAAACCGCAGCTGTCGAGGAGAAAATAAATTTACGAACACCGGCTTTCACGACTGCGGCCATCAAGGCGCGTGATTTTACGGTATTGTTTAAATAATAGCCCAGCGGATCGGCAACTGAATCCGGAACAACAATCGATCCAGCAAAATGTACCACGGCATCAATTTTATGGTCAGCGATCATCTTGCCAACCAAGGCCTCGTCGCCAATATCGCCTTCAACAAGTTTGGCTTGCGGCGCAATCGCCCAAGTGAATCCGGTTGACAGATTGTCCAGCACCACCACCTCATGGCCTGCATCCGTGAGTGCTAAAACCATATGGCTGCCAATATAACCAGCCCCACCCGTCACCAAAACCGCCATCGCATTCTCCAATCCTTAATGAAGTTTCAATATCGCAAGTTCTAGTTTAAAGAGAATTACGCAGCACTGGCGCGGCGCAAGTGCTTGTTCATAAAGTTAAGAGTTAGTTAAAATGATGCACCCCATCAAGAAGGCCGTTTTCCCCGTAGCTGGACTGGGCACAAGGTTTTTGCCCGCCACCAAGGCCATGCCCAAAGAAATGCTGACTGTGGTTGATAAACCACTGATCCAAATCGTGGTGGAAGAAGCCCGCGAAGCTGGCATTGAGCATTTGATTTTTGTGACGGGCCGCAACAAAAGCGTGATCGAAGATCATTTCGACAAGCAATATGAACTCGAATCCACATTGCGCAAACGGGGCAAATCTATCCAGCTCGAAATTCTCGAACAAGATTTACCAGCCGCAGGGCAAACCAGCTTCACACGCCAGCAAGAGCCATTGGGCTTGGGCCACGCCATCTGGTGCGCCCGCAATCTGGTGGGCAATCAACCTTTTGCCGTACTTCTGCCGGATATGATCATGAAAGCCCAACCCGGCTGCCTGGCGCAAATGGTCGATGTTTACAATCAGCGTGGCGGCGGCAATGTGATTGCTGTTGAGGAAACCGCTTGGGATCAAGTGCACCGTTATGGTGTGGTTGCCCCACGTGACTGGCAAGACAATCATTTCAGCATTGCCGCCATGGTGGAAAAACCTACCCGCGAAAATGCGCCTTCCAACCTCATCATTTCTGGCCGCTATATTTTGCAGCCAGAAATTTTTGCCGAAATTGAAAAGCAGAAACCAGGGGCGGGAGGTGAAATTCAAATCACCGATGCGATGATCAATCTCATGCAGAGCCAAGATTTCCACGGCCTGAAATTCCATGGCAAAACCTATGACTGTGGCGATAAGCTTGGCTTCCTTGCCGCCAATGTGGCCTTTGCATTGGAACGCGAAGATCTGGGAGCAGCCTTCCGCCAAGTGCTGCAAGACGTAATTAGCAGCCATAATGGATTCTTGAGTTGGGATGCCAGTGCCGAACTCAACACCATATTGCGCGATCTTAAAGGCGATCAAAAACCTGGTGGGATTAAAGCCGCATCTTAAGCGCTGCGTTTAGCACCCAAGAAAGTTTCATAACGTGAACGGGCATGCGCCCGCACCGCTTCGCCAAAGGCCGCGAACAGTTTAACAGAATCCGCATTCTGTGCGGCTTTATATTCAGGGTGCCATTGTGTGCCAAACGCAAAGGTTTTCGCACCCTTCACCGAAACTGCTTCAATCACCCCGTCTGGCGCAACAGCTTCCACATTCAGATGCGGCCCCAGCATTTTAATGCCTTGGCGATGAATCGAATTCACCATCGTCTCAGATTTACCAATCACACGCTCCAGCATGCCACCACGGGTCACTTTAACCGAATGGCGCGGACCATAACGCTCATCAGTATTATCAGATTTTGGCGCGCGGTGATCAAGCCTGCCTTCACCACGCTGCAATTCAGTTTCCAAACTTCCACCCATCGCCACATTGAGCTCTTGAAAACCACGGCAGATACAAAACAGCGGAATACCGCGATCAATGACGGCGCTGATCAATTTCAAAGTCGTGTTGTCACGGTGATGATCATAAGGTTCATGATCAACCGAGGGCTCCTCACCATAAAGTGGTGGATGCACATTTGAAACGGCTCCCGTCATCAGAATACCGTCAAAATGGTTGAGCAATGAATCCAAATTCAAAACATCAAGCATCGAAGGGATCATCACGGGCAGAACTTTCGAGACCTCCGCCAAGGCCCGCACATATTTATCGCCCAATGAATGAAACATAAATCCGTGGTTTTCATAAGTATCAGCGGGAAGACCGACCAAGGGCAAAGCGTTTGTCATGCAAGAACTTTCAAATCAGAGGTGCTAACAGTTTCGAGATTACGCCCAAGGCCGCAGCCAAAGCCAGCGTTTTCGGAATGCCCAGTTTGAAATGCAGCAATGCAACCCCTGCAATGATACTCAGAACAAAGCTGGCGAAATCAAACGTTTCAACCTTTGGCCACCAAACAGGCACAATACCTTGGGCCCTGTTAACTTCACCAAAAAACACATGAAACCCAAACCACAGAGAAAGATTGAGTATGACGCCCACAACGGCCGCCGTGATCGCCGCCAAGGCACTGGATATACGTGGCATATTTTGTAAATGCCGAACATAAGGCGCACCAGCGAAAATCCAAAGGAAGCACGGAACAAAGGTCATCCAGAGGAAAATAAGGCTACCAACCACTCCAGCCCAAAGTGAGCCTTGAGCTTTTGTGGCGGCCGTAAAGCCAACAAACTGCCCAACCAAAATCAGTGGCCCTGGCGTGGTTTCAGCCAAGCCCAAACCATCCATCATTTCTGGTGTAGTCAACCAATGATGCATCTCAACAACATCTTGGCCCATATAAGAGAGCACCGCATAGGCCCCACCAAATGTAACCACAGAAAGTTGCGAAAAGAAAATCGATAGTCCCGTGAGTACATGAGCGCTGCCAAAAGATTCATAGATCAAAAACAGTGGCAGCATCCAAACGACCAACCATATGAAAATTGTTTTGGCACTTTGCATAAAAGTTGGAGGCAAGGGCAAGTCAACGACTTCACCAGCTTTTTCCTGATGCATGAAAAACCCGACCAATCCCGCAACCAAGACAACCAGAGGAAACGGCACCGCGAAGAAAAACAAAGCGACAAAAGCCAGGCTGGCGATGATCCAATCAATGCGAGTTCTGAGTGCCTTCTTGGAAATGCGCAACAATGCTTGCAGCACAATCACCAACACCGCTGCCTTGATGCCCCAAAATAGATTTTCAACAAATGGGATTTTTCCATACAAACTATAAAGCGCCGACAGTACAAGCATGAGGGCTGCACCAGGCAGCACAAACAAAAGTCCGGCCACCAAGCCACCGCGCAGCCCATGCAAGCGCCAGCCAATATAAGTTGCAAGTTGCATGGCTTCAGGGCCTGGCAATAACATACAAAAATTTAAGGCATGTAGAAACTCGCGCTCCTCAATCCATTGGCGCTGTTCCACCACTTCGCGGTGAATGAGGGCAATCTGACCGGCGGGACCACCAAAAGAGAGAAGGCCAATGCGCCACCATATCTTGCGCGCTTCGATAAAACTTGGCGTCATGAGATTTTTGTTTGCCGTGCAATCATACCCAATGTCAGCGCCGCAATACGTCCCGCCGTATAGGCGGAAACGCCGTTAATATCTTTCTTCGGTACGAACTCTACCATGGTAAAACCAGCAATCCGCGCCTTGGCCGCAACGCCCATGATCAATTCAACCACCTGCAAATAGCTCAAACCTCCGGGCGATGGATAAGCGACAGCTGGCATAACCGCCGCATCCAACACATCAAGATCAAGCGAAATCAGTACATGTGAATCTGGCTCAATAAGGTTGAGCACTGACGCAATACCATGACTATGAATGGTTTTGCTCGGAATAATATGGGCACCCCACTTCTGCGCATCTTCAAACTCGCCCCGCCGCGCGCTACCTAATCCATGCGCACCTGCTTGCACAATGCGCCAAACATGGGACTGTTCAGAAGCGCGCCGCATCGTGCTCGAATAGCCGAGCCTTTCTCGATAGCGTTCTTCACGCCAATCAATATGCGCATCAATTTGCAAAACAGTAATCGGTGGACCGCCTGCAAAGGCGCTGATGAATGGAATCGGGACTGAATCATCGCCACCAAACATCAACGGCACAGCGCCCGCAGCCAAAATGGATTTTGTTATCGTTTCAATTTTTTTGCGGTTGCCGGGACCATCAGGCGAGCGCGTTGGAAGATTTCCCAAATCAACCGCTTTGAATTTCGTATCCGGTAGCAATGGCCCACCCAGATCAAAATCCCAATGGTCAAGCCACAACGCATCTTCTTTAAGAGCCGCACGAAAACTATCAGCAGATTTGGCGTGCGGTCGATTATCAATGCCACGGTAAGGCGTTCCATGTGGTGCGCCAAATAAGGCTGCATGCGCACCCTTCGGCAGCCGCGCTGGAACAGTGCCTATAAAACTCAAAGGTTTGGTAGGAGTAGCCATAACCCATATAGCCTTGTTATTGCTTAAGCTGCAACTTGCTCTTTTAATTTGGGGTTACGGGGCGACCAACGCAGACGTGAGGCTGGTAATATTAGCTGTGCTTCAGTGCCGATTCCGGTTTTTCCGCTCAATGTGATTTCGCCACCATGCAATCTTGCAATACGCTGCGCAATTGAAAGCCCGAGCCCCATGCCAGCAAACCTACGCGTGCTGCCCTCTTCCAATTGCACGAAACTATCAAAGGCCCGCTCTGCATCTTCATCACTGATACCAATGCCAGCATCGCGGATCGAAAGAACAAACTCGTGTGTCTGCCCACAGTGCATATCAATATTCACGATAGAACCTGCGGGGGAAAACTTAATGGCGTTGATCAGAAGGTTTTGCACAACCTGCTTGAGGCGCACTAAATCTCCATGCACGCAAACATCC
>JANYGE010000121.1 GCA_025362535.1 Hyphomicrobiales bacterium | reverse complement strand
GTCATCGCCACCACTGGCAATGAGGTGTAGCCGACACGGAAAAACTGTGCCGCCATCTGGCCAAAATAATACCGCGGGGTGAGGCCCTGCAGTAATGCATCTTTCAAGAACAAGGCCACCCGCCCCACTTCAGCGCAGAAGCTCAAAACCAATCGGCCTATGGCAGCGAATATATTCAAGTAAGCCCCTTACGATTCGCTGCCAATGTAGCGGCGGTGATAGCGATTGCCCAGATGGGTGAGCAATTCATATGAAATGGTGCCCGCCCAGCCTGCAGCCTCATCAACCGAGATATTTGGTCCGAAAATTTCTGCCAGCGTGCCCCGCGAAATTTCACTTTCTGGAATATCCGTCACATCAGCCGCCATCATATCCATGGAGACCCGCCCAACAATCGGGACACGCCGTCCGGCAATAAACACCTGTGCAGGTCCATCACTGCGCGAAGAACTGAGCTTGCGGGGAATACCATCGCGGTAGCCTGCCCCCAAAATCGCAATGCGGCTGTCACGCGGGGCTTTCCATGTGGCACTATAGCCAATCGTATCGCCCTGCTTCACAAAGCGGGTTTGCATGACTTTGACGTGGAGGGTCACAACTGGCTTCATCGGGTTTGGTCCTCCCGGCTGAGGATTGTCGCCATAGAGAGCCACACCTGCCCGAACCAAATCAAAATGATAATCGGCTCCAAGCATAATTCCACTCGAATTGGCAAAACTCGCAGGAACATCCGGCAATAGTTTGCGGTGCTCATTAAACACCGCGAGTTGCCGCGCATTCATGGGATGATCAACTTCATCTGCGCACGCAAGATGGCTCATCAACAGTTTAATATGAATCGATTTTATTGCATCAGCATCGGCGCATAATTTGGCAAACTCAGCTGGCGTAAATCCCAGTCGATGAATTCCCGTGTCAAAGTGTATGGCACAAGGCGCACCCCTCGATTTCAATGCCCATTCTTGCGCTTCAACCAATGAGACTAAGGCTGGCATCAAGCGATTTTTCAAATAGAAATCCACTTGCCCGCTATATAATCCATCCAACACATAGATTGCAGCATCTGGCAAAACCCTCCGAAGCTCTGCACCTTCCATAGGCCGCGCAACGAAAAAGTTTTTGCACCCTTCGGCCCACAAAACCTTGGCGACCACGGCCATACCCAACCCATATGCTTCGCCCTTGATGGCAACACCACAAGCCGCTGGAGCTGCCCTTGCGGAGAGCGTTCGGTAATTCGATTTCAGCGCTGCGAGATCTACAGTAACAATGGCGCTGGCGAGATGTTCTGGAATGTCGGTCATAAATTAGGCCATAAATGAATTTGCAAAGAGATCAAGCTTCACCCTGAGACGCCCGCACAGCGGGCCGCAAAGGGCGGGCCAAGACTAAAAATTCTACTCAAACCGCTCCGGCACATAGCCATCTCGTGCCAGGTTCGAGAATCTTGTGAGCCTGCCTTCGAAGTGCAATTCTACTGTGCCTGTGGGACCGTGGCGTTGTTTGCCGATGATCACTTCGGCCTTGCCATGGGCGCGGTCCATTTTCTCTTGCCAACCTTGAAATTCTGGCGTGCCTTCAGCGGGCATCAAGCGTTCGAGATAATATTCTTCGCGGTACACAAACAACACCACGTCTGCGTCTTGCTCAATTGAACCTGATTCACGCAAATCAGAAAGCTGTGGGCGCTTATCTTCGCGGTTTTCCACTTGGCGCGACAGCTGAGATAGGGCGATAATCGGCACCGCCAATTCCTTGGCCAGCGCCTTTAATCCAACGGTAATTTCCGTCACTTCCTGCACGCGGCCCTCGCGCTGCTTGTTACTGGAACCAGCAAGCAGCTGCAAATAATCCACCACAATCAACCCAAGCCCACGCTGACGCTTCAAGCGCCGCGCCCGCGAGGCCAGTTGGGCAATGGTGAGGCCACCCGTGGCATCAATATATAATGGCAAGGCCTGCAATTCGCGGCTCACATCGACGAGGCGCTGAAATTCATCCTCCGAAATTTTACCACGGCGGATATATTCCGAAGAAATGCCCGATTGCTCTGCCACAATACGCGTGGCCAGTTGCTCTGAACTCATTTCCAGCGAGAAGAACGCCACGACACCGCCATTCAACACTTTGTTGGAGCCATCAGGCTGATATTCTGCTTGATAATGCTTGGCCACATAATAAGCGATATTGGTGGCCAGCGCGGTTTTACCCATGGCAGGACGGCCTGCGAGAATGATCAAATCGGAAGACTGCAAGCCCCCCATTTTTTCATCTAAATCTGTGAGGCCAGCAGAAATGCCTGAAAGCCCGCCTTGACGTTGATAAGCCGCTGACGCCATATCAATCGCATCAGTTAAGGCCCGCCCAAAGGGCTGAAAACCTTTGCCATATTTATCAGTCTCGGCCAGACCATAGAGAGCCTGCTCGGCCTTCTCGACCATCTCTTTCGAGTTGATTTCAATATCAGGCTCAAAGGCCTCATTCACCACGTCAGTGCCGATGCTGATTAGCTTGCGGCGCTGGGCCAGCTCATAAATCGTGCGGCCATATTCCTCGGCATTGATAATGGTGGTGGCTGATGCGGCAAGCCGGCCCAGATAAGCCGTGCCACCAATTTCTTTCAAAGTGGCATCATTTTCGAAATGCGATTTGAGGGTGACGGCAGAGGCCAATTTGCCCATGCGAATCAGCGTGGTGGCGGCCTCATAAATGCGCGAATGCACGGCTTCGCTGAAATGGTCAGCGGTGAGGAAGTTTGAAACCCGGTCAGCTGCTTCATTGTTCGAGAGAATAGCTCCCAGCAAGGCTTGCTCCGCCTCAAGATTTTGTGGCGGACTGCGAAAATGTTCATCAGGTGGCGCATCAACGGCGCGCAGAGGCACAGTGTTATTCATGCCCTTCCTTTAGCAGCTTATTGAGACAAATTTTCAGCTGTTTTGCTTATACCCGCTATCCACAGGCTATTATCTAGCGCGCAGGCCGCCCAAAAACAATGCAACCCCACTGCTTACAACAGTTTCAGCATCATAATTGCAGGTCGATTTTTCAGATGCAAAAAGCAATGGCTTCATCAACCCCGTCAATATGAGCTCAAGAAATTGCATGGCAGCCAATCGCGGATCCCGAACCTGCAAAACACCACTATCCATTTTACTTTGCAGATAAGCCGAGACGATACGCGCTCCGTAAGCTGGTCCAGCCTCAAAAAAGGCCCGCCCGATCTCCGGAAATTTATCCGAAACCGCAACAACCATACGGGCATAAGCAATTGAATCTGGCGACGTAACCAGCTTCACCATCCGCAACCCTAAATCATGCAGAACTTGATCAATCGGGCGGCCATCATCCTCAATCACCACGGCCTGTTCGGCCTGCTGTCTCCGATCGCGGAAGATAAGCACCTCAAATAGTTTTTCTTTCGATGGAAAATAGGCATAGACCGTGCCTTTGGAAACGCCTGCCGATTTGACAATCTCATTCATGCTGGCACCATCAAAACCCTGCGCCAAAAACACCCGCCGCGCACCATCCAAGATTTGTTGGCGCTTGGCAGTATCAGTCGTGTCAGCAGTCTTATTCATCTCAAGCGTAGCAGTCATGTCATCACACCGAACAGTTCGGTCTTGTATGTAGCAACACAATCTGATATTAGCAAGTATGTACTGAACCGTTCGGTCCGATTTTTAGTGATGAGTTTTGCCAAATGTC
>JANYGE010000115.1 GCA_025362535.1 Hyphomicrobiales bacterium | reverse complement strand
GCACCATGCACTGCGCAATGATGATGCTTTAAATCACATTCATTGGGCCACCACGCGGCGCAAGCAGCCTGATCAAATTCTCTCCTTCGCCATTGATCACCGCAAACAATTAGAAGACATGGCCGATAAGCTCGGCGTATCGCGCGACAAAATTGCGCCCTTCAAGCGCTTGGCCATCCAAGCCATCGGTAAAGTCTCCGGCGGCAAACCTGGCTTTGGTACCTTGCTGGATGATACCTATGGCCGTGAAGCCATGTTCGATGCAGCAAAACTCGACCTGTGGATTGGCCGCCCTCTGGAGCAACCGGGCTCGCGTCCACTTCGCTTTGAATTCACCCAAGACGTGGGCGCCCGTCTGGTCGATTGGCCCGTCACCCACACTATTAAATGCTTGGCCTTCTATCATCCTGATGATCCTCTCGAATTGAAAATCGAGCAGTCTCAAAAACTGCGGACCCTTTATGAAGCTGCCCGCAAAGTGGGCCGCGAACTTCTCGTCGAAATCATCGCCAGCAAAAATGGCCCGATGGACGAACACACCATCGCCCGCGCCATGACCGAACTTTATGCGCTCGGCATAAAACCCGATTGGTGGAAACTTGAACCGCAAAGCAACACCGCTGCTTGGGATGAGATTAGTAAAGTGATCGACACGCATGATCCCTTCTGCCGTGGCATTGTTCTGCTTGGCCTCGAAGCTCCACCGGAAGAGCTAGAAAAAGGCTTCAAAGCCGTTGTTGGAAAAAAATATGTTAAGGGCTTTGCAGTGGGCCGTACAATCTTTAATGAAGCAGCTCAGGACTGGCTGCGCGGCACCATCAGTGATGAGGACGCCGTCACCATGATGGCTGAAAGATTTGGTCACTTGGTCAAAATCTGGAATAGGGTACAAAATGTTTAAAGCGACAAAAACCATCAGATTAACCACGGCTCAGGCGCTGGTAAAATTCATGACCAAGCAAATGGTCATGGTTGACGGCAATAAACTTCCGATTTTCGCGGGCATGTGGGCAATCTTCGGCCACGGCAATGTGGCAGGTATCGGCGAAGCACTTTTCCCCGTGCGAAAAGAACTCCCAACTTACCGCGCCCATAATGAACAAACCATGGCGCACACAGCCATAGCCTATGCCAAAGCCAGCGCCCGCCGCCGCATGATGGCGGTGACCACATCGATTGGCCCCGGTGCCCTGAATATGGTGACAGCAGCAGCTGTGGCCCATGTGAACCGCCTGCCAGTGTTGCTTCTGCCCGGCGATATCTTCGCCAATCGCAAGCCTGACCCGGTGTTGCAACAGATTGAAGATTTTAATGATGGCACAGTGTCAGTCACGGATAGCTTTAAACCCGTATCGCGTTACTTTGACCGCATCATGCGCCCCGAGCAATTGATCCCAGCTCTCAACCGCGCCATGGTGGTTTTAACTGATCCTGTGGATTGTGGCCCCGTGACGCTGGCCATGTGCCAAGACACCCAAGCTGAAGCTTATGATTATCCCGTTGATTTCTTCGCCGAGAAAATCTGGACCACGCGCCGCCTCCGCGCCGATGAAGCTGAGCTTGAGCATGCCATCCGCACCCTGAGCACGGCCAAGAAGCCAGTGATCATTGCTGGTGGTGGAGTGCTTTATTCTGAAGCCTCAGCAGCACTTGCAAGCTTTGCGTTAAAGCACGGCATTCCAGTTGTTGAAACCCAGTCCGGCAAATCATCGCTGCCCTTTATCGATGAGCTTAACATGGGTGGAATAGGTGTGAGTGGCACTGTGGCATCCAATATCTTGTGCAATGAAGCTGATGTCATTCTCGCAGTGGGCACCCGCCTGCAAGATTTCACCACGGGGTCATGGTCCCTTTTCAAAAATGACAAAAAGAAAATCATTGGGCTCAACACACAAACATTTGATGCCACCAAACACCGCGCACTGCCTCTGGTCGCGGATGCAAAGGCTGGCCTCGAAGACTTGAGCAAAGGCCTTGGCAATTGGATGGCCCCCAATGCCTGGACCAATCGCGCTAAAAAAGAACGGATAAGCTGGATCAGTGTTGCTGAGAAATATACCAAGGCGAGCAATGTCGAA
>JANYGE010000106.1 GCA_025362535.1 Hyphomicrobiales bacterium | reverse complement strand
AGGAAAATGGTGCGCCCTACGGGAGTCGAACCCGTCTTTACAACGTGAAAGGCTGTCGTCCTAACCGATAGACGAAGGGCGCACTTGCGGCGGTCTATATAAAGGTTCGGCGAGGATTGCAAGAGCTAGCGAATAATTGCTGCATCTTCAATTTGGAGGCTGGGAACACGCTTGGTGCCCCACTCATCAACCACCAATCGGCCAGCAATATGGATGGGGTGGCTGCGCTCGGACAGCAGCAATTCGCCCAGCTCCGTACCTAAGGCCCGAAATGCTATGGCTTTAAGCTTGGTGCCGTCGCTGGCCACTAAAGTGCAGCGCACATGATCGGTTCCCACACGGTCAGCATAGGTTACTCTATGCGCGGGAAACACAAACATGGGTGAAGGATGTGCCGAACCATAAGGGCCTGCTTGTTCGAGCAGTTCGATGAGATCAAGCGTTGCACCCGAAGCCGTGAGCGCGCCGTCCACAGCGAGAAAAGGCTCGCGCAGGGCTTCAACTTCGCTGCTCAGTGATTCGTCCAGAAACTGACGCAAAGCACCCAATTTTTCGGTTGCAACCGTAAGACCCGCCGCCATGGCATGGCCACCACCTTTGGTGAGAATGCCTGCTTCCATGGCAAGGCGCACCGCTTTGCCGAGATCAACGCCAGTGATCGAACGACCTGAGCCTGTGGCCAATCCCGTTTTGCTGTTCACCGCCAAAACCAAACTTGGCACACCGAAGCGATCTTTGAGGCGCGAAGCGGCAAGCCCCACCACGCCGGGGTGCCAGCCATCAGCAGCGACGACCACAATCGATGGTTTTTTATTTTTGCCCATCGCCGCATCAGCTTGCGCATAGGCCTCATCAACAACGCGAATTTCAATAAGTTGGCGCTTCCGGTTCATCTCATCAAGATTGCGGGCCAGCGCATGAGCTTCGCCCTTATCATTGGTGGTGAGCAGCGCCAACGCTTCATCCGCATGGCCAATGCGGCCAGCAGCATTAATACGCGGGCCGAGAATGAAGCCCAGTGCATAAGTATCTGGGCGCTTTTTCAAGCCACCAACATCAGCGAGTGCGGCAATGCCAAGATTCTCACGCCGCGCCATAATTTTCAAACCTTGCGTAACGTAAGCCCGGTTTAATCCTTTGAGCGGCACCACATCGCAGATAGTAGCCAGTGCCACCAGTTCCAACCATTGCAGCATGTTGGGCTCGGGACGTTGCTCATTATAGTAGCCCAACTCGCGCAAGCGCTTGTTGACCGCTGCGATCAGGATCATCACCACACCCGCAGCACAGAGATGGCCAAGGCCCGACATATCATCTTGGCGGTTCGGGTTTATCACCGCATAGGCGTGAGGAAGTTCAACACCAGCTTGGTGATGATCAACAATAATAGTAGTGAGGCCAAGGTCAGCGGCATGGGCCAACGGATCATGCGAGAGGACACCACAATCAAGGGTGAGCAACAATTCAGTACCCTGCTCTTTCAAGGCACTTACCGCTTTTTCGCTCGGGCCATAACCTTCGGTTACACGGTCTGGAATATAGACATGCGCATCATGACCAACAGCACGGAGAAAGCGCAGCAAGATTGCAGCGGAGGAAACACCATCCACATCATAATCGCTAATGATGCCAATGGATTCTGTGTTGGCGATGGCTTCGGCCAAACGGGCCGCTCCCTTCTCCATATCCATCAAAGCGGAAGGTTGCGGCATGAGCGAACGCAGGGTTGGGTTCAAAAAAGCTTCCGCTTCCTCCAGCACCACACCCCGCGCCGCCATGACGCGACCGAGGATTTCCGGCAATTCGTTTTTTTCGGCAATGGCATGGGCGAGGCGTTGATCATCAAGCCGCGCAACCCAGCGCTGACCTTTGATGGAGGATTCGATATCAAGAAAAGCGGGTTTAGAGTCGTTCAATTCTAATCACGCGGGGAGCCTTGGCCACATGGCCATCCTTCTCAATGCGCTGCATCGCTTTATGGATGGAGGTTTCCAGCGTATCGTGGGTGATGAGGATAAAGGATGCGGTGGACCTGTTCTCGTCCTTGTCTTTTTTGCCACGCTGCACAATGCTTTCGATGGAGATTTTCGCGTCAGCCAATATGGTGGCGATTGCGGCCACAGCGCCGGGCTTATCGTGCAATTCTAGAGCCACGTAAAAACCGCCTTCATGTACTTTTTGCGAAGCCGCTTTGAATTTTTTCAAATCTTTTGCAGGCACACCAAATGAGGGGCGCATATTACCACGGGCGATATCGACAATATCTGATAACACTGCAGAGGCCGTAGGGTGCGAACCAGCACCACGGCCCTCGAGCATGAGATCACCAACGAAATCACCCTTCACCACCACAGCGTTAAACACACCATCGGTATCGGCTACTGATGTGCCCTTTGGAATGAGAGTGGGGTGAACCCGTTGTTCAATACCGCCGTCATGGGCCACAGCCACACCAAGCAGTTTGATTTTATAACCAAGTTCTTCGGCATGGCGAATATCTTCCAGCGTGATGGCTTCAATGCCTTCAATGTGGATCGAGGGCAAATTAACCTCTGTACCAAAAGCCAGCGATGCAATAACGGCAAGTTTGTGGGCTGTATCAAAACCACCCACATCAAAAGTCGGGTCAGCTTCAGCATAACCCAAAGCTTGAGCTTCCTTCAGCACATCGCCAAAACTGCGGCCTTCATTGGCCATTTTAGTGAGGATATAATTACAAGTGCCGTTCATGATGCCGAAGATTTTTTTGATCCCGTTTCCAGCCATGCCTTCGCGCAAAGTCTTGATGATGGGAATGCCACCAGCAACAGCGGCTTCAAAATAAAGTGCAACTTTCTTAGCTTCTGCTGCACGGGCCAAATCAGCGCCGTGATGGGCGAGTAGCGCTTTGTTGGCGGTGATCACATGCTTGCCACTGGCAATGGCGGCCTCAACAGCCTCCTTTGCGGGGCCAGAATCGCCACCAATCAATTCGATGAACACATCAATGTTCATAGATTTGGCCAATTTTACCGGATCATCAAACCACTCCAAGCCTGCCAAATCATGTTGGCCCCTGGTTTTACCCTTGCTGCGGGCGCTTACCGCGGTGACTTTAACAGGCACGCCAGCGCGGGTGGCAATGAGTTCGGCATGCGCCTTCAAAATGTCGAGAACCCCTGTTCCAACGGTGCCTAAGCCTGCAATGCCCAATCTTAAAGCGTTTGTCATAAATTTTGCCTGTGTTGCTGTGTGTCGCCTTATGGCGATAAGGCGCCGATTTGGCAAGAATTGCCCTTGCCCTAAAACCTGACTGGATTAAATACAAGCTATGACGGATTTAAAGCCCCCTGCTCCAAACGACTTCAAGCTCCCAGACCCGGTGAAGTTGATGCAAAATCTTGCGCAAGTTTTCTCGCGTGCGTCTGAGATTGCTAAACAGGTGGCAGCACGGCCAGACTTGCAAAAAGAACAGAACGAATCCCAGATATTGCCGATGGAGCAAGTGGCAAAAACATTGGGAGCGCTTTCTAATTATTACATGAGTGACCAACAGAAACTGATGCAGGC
>JANYGE010000087.1 GCA_025362535.1 Hyphomicrobiales bacterium | reverse complement strand
CCATTGCGCATTCTTCCAGCCGCACACTTTTGTCGATCATCGACGAAATTCTCGATAATGCCAAAGCCGCCTCGAAGAAATCGACAGCTGCAGAACCTCTTGATCTGATCAACCTTATAGAAACAGTCACGGAACTTCTTTCTCCGCGCGCCCATGCCAAAGGCATTGAAATTTCAGCCTATATTGCAGGCGATGTACCGCCACTGGTGGCTGGTGATGATGTGCATTTGCGTCAAATCCTTTTCAATTTAGCCGGTAATGCCATTAAATTTACTGAGAAAGGTGGTGTCGCCATTGATGTCACTTTGAATGCCGAAAACCAACTCAGTTTTGCCATCACTGATTCAGGAATTGGCATGACGCAAGAGGAACTTGGCCGCGTGTTTACGGAATTTGAGCAGGCAAGCTCGAAAACGGCACAGAAATATGGCGGCACCGGTTTAGGATTGGCGATCTGCAAACGCCTGATTACTGAAATGGGCGGAACTCTGAACGTAACCAGCGCGCAAGATCAAGGCACCCACTTCTCCTTTACCTTGCCTGAAATTCTAGTGCCCGTAACAGGTCCTGAAACCAAGCCCTTGGAAAACCGGCATTACGCATTGGCCATGGCAGATGGAGTGGCCAAACGCCACCTCACTTTAAGTTTAAAGGATCTAGGTGCCGACGTGAGCGAGCTTGCCTCCGCAACACATTTAAAGAAACGCATTGGGCTTGCTTCATCGCTTTCATCGATCATCGCTGACAGTTCCTATGCTAGGGAGTTACAAAGCTGGGCCAAAAGCAAATCAGCCAAAAAGCCCAGCACTGTCTGGGTGATGTTAAAAGCAGAGCAGCGCAGCACTTACAAATCACTGCTGTCAAAGCCGTTCTCGGGATATTTGCTGAAGCCCTTGCGCCGCTCAACCCTACTTTCTCTTTTGGCTGCACAAGACAGTGCCGTTTTGAAGCAGACCAGTTCAGAATTGCGCCAGGCCATAAAGCAACCGAGTGCACAAAAATCTCTGCGCCTTCTTTTGGCCGAAGATAATCCTGTCAATTCCTTGCTCATTCGCACCATGCTCGTCCGCATGGGGCATGAGGTCTACGCCGTGAATAATGGTGAGGCCGCCTTGCAAGCCCTCTTGCACAACGGCAAATTTGATATGGCATTGCTCGATGTTGAAATGCCCTACATGAACGGCCATGAAACCGCCCGGATGATCCGTGAGCGCGGCATTAAGGCCAAAGGCCCTGGTCGGCGTCCTTTGCCCATCCTTGCACTCACCGCCCATGCCAGACCTGACGATATTGCCGCTTGCATTGAAGCTGGCATGGATGGTCATCTCGCCAAGCCTTTTGATCAGCTTGATCTCGAAGAGGCTTTGTATGATCTCTTGCGCATCCGAAAAGCTGCATAAAATGCTTAGTTTTTTGAGCTTGATAAAACTGTCATAATTGTGGAGTTGATAGGCATCCCACGAGGAGTTTTACGTGAAGCTCGAACCACATTTTTCAAAGCGGCTTGATCTCGGGATCAAACTCGCCAAATCCGGCGCCCATGTGGCTGTGGCCCAGCGCCTAAGATATCGTGTTTTTCATGAAGAATTGGGTGCTGCCCCTGATGCACTGACGCTTGAAACCAAGCGAGATCAGGATCGCTTTGATGAGATTTGCGATCATTTGCTTGTGACCAGAGCCCGAACTGAAACCTCAAATCCCGAACTCTGTATTGATGATGATGAGGAAGTGGTGGGCACTTATCGGATGCTGCGCCAGTCAATCGCTAAACAAAATGGTGGTTTTTACAGTCAAAGCGAATTTGACGTTGAACCGCTTTTGGCCCGTAAATCAGATCTGTCATTTTTGGAACTGGGACGCTCCTGCGTATTGGCCCAATACCGTGGAACACCGGTGATAGAGCTGCTCTGGCAGGGCATCTGGAATTATGTCCGCCACCATAAAGTGGATGCTATGTTTGGCTGTGCAAGTTTTGATGGCACCGATCCTGAGTGCCACGCTGACACGTTAAGTTTCCTCGGCCATCATACAAAATTGCCTGATGAATGGCATGCCCGCGCCCACGACCAACACTATGTCGATATGAAGCGTAAGGCAGCAGATGCCATTGATTGTAGGAAGGCCATGCTCAGCTTACCACCCTTGATCAAAGGCTATTTGCGTCTGGGCAGCTATATTGGTGAAGGTGCGGTGATTGATAAAACCTTCAACACCATTGATGTTTTAGTGGTGCTGCCAATCTCGTCAATCAATCCGCGCTATTTCGCGCATTTTGGCGCGCCTACCAATTAATATCAAATGCTGCAATCGCAGCGAGGTTGACGATATCATTGGCAGTGGCTGACATGGAAGCAATCTGCACAGGCTTTGAGAGGCCCGTAAGCAAGGGCCCAATAACTGTTACACCGCCCAATTGTTGCAACATCTTGGTTGAAATCGATGCCGAATGCGCGGCTGGCATAACCAGCACGTTGGCTGGCCCCTTAAGGCGGCAGAACGGATAGAGTGCCATGGCTTCCGGCGATAAAGCCACGTCAGCCGCCATCTCACCATCATATTCAAAATCAACCTGCCGCCCATCCAAAATCTTCACGGCCCGCCGCACATATTCAGCCCGGTCGCCTTTTGGATAACCGAATGTGGAATAAGAGAGGAACGCCACACGCGGCTCCACGCCAAATCGTCTCGCCACACCGGCAGCCTCTTGCGCAATATCGGCAAGCTCTTCAGCCGTTGGCAATTCATGAATGGAGGTATCGGCAATAAAGACAGTGCGCCCACGCACCAAGGCCATCGAAACTGCAATCGGGCGATGGCCTGCTTTAGCATCAATAGCCCGGCGCACGTTATCCAATGCTACCGAATAATTCCGGGTGAGGCCCGTCACCATCGCATCGGCATCAGCAAGGGCAAGCATACATGCGCCAAAAATATTGCGATCTTGATTGGCCATGCGCTGGCAGTCACGGTGCAAGAATCCTTCACGCTGCAAACGCGCATAAAGGAAGTCTGCATAGTCGGTGTTGCGATGCGAGAGTCTGGCATTTTGAATTTCAACATTTTCGTGCAGTTCAAGGGCAGAAGCTTCCAGCGTTTTTTCAATCACACTTTCGCGGCCAATCAAAATCGCTTTGCCCAGACCTTGCTGGGCAAAACTATTGGCGGCCCGGATCATCCGGTCTTCTTCCCCTTCCGCAAAAATAACGCGACGCGGCTGTGATTTCACATGGGTGTAAACGCTCTGCAAGGTGCCAGCGATGGGGTCAAGCCGCGCTGAAAGTTCGGCGGCATAGGCCCCAAGATCAGTGATCTGTTTGCGCGCCACACCGGAAGCCATGGCCGCTTTAGCCACAGCCACCGGAATGCGCGAAATCAAACGCGGATCAAACGGAGCCGGGATTAAATATTCCCGCCCAAAAGAAAGCTGCGAACCATGATAGGCAGCAGCCACTTCATCAGGCACATCTTCGCGCGCCAATTCTGCCAGCGCTTCCGCTGCGGCAATCTTCATCTCTTCATTGATGGTACGGGCTCGCACATCAAGCGCACCGCGGAAAATATAGGGAAATCCAAGCACGTTATTCACTTGGTTGGGATAATCTGAGCGGCCAGTGGCCATGATGGCATCCGAGCGCACGGCGGCCACATCTTCTGGTAAAATTTCTGGATCAGGATTGGCCATCGCAAAAATAATCGGGTCGGCCGCCATGGTCTTGACCATGGCTTGCGTTAATGCGCCAGCAGCAGACAAGCCAAAGAACACATCAGCGCCCTCCATCGCATCCGCTAAAGAGCGGGTTTTGGTTGGAACTGCATGAGCTGATTTCCATTGGTTCATGCCCTCGCTGCGGCCCTGATAAACCACCCCTTTGGAATCGCACAGAATGACATTTCCATGCGGCACACCTAAGGATTTCACCAGTTCAACGCAGGCAATTGCCGCAGCCCCTGCGCCATTGCAAACGATCTTACAGGTTTTGAGATCGCGCCCGGTGATATGCAATGCATTGATCAGAGCAGCTGTGGCAATGATTGCGGTTCCGTGTTGATCGTCATGGAACACCGGAATGTCCATAAGCTCGCGCAAGCGTTGTTCGATAATGAAACATTCGGGCGCTTTAATATCTTCCAGATTTATGCCACCAAATGATGGGCCGAGATAGCGCACCGCACCGATAAATTCTTCAACGTCTTTGGTATCGACCTCAAGATCAATTGAATCGACATCGGCAAAACGTTTAAACAAAACCGCCTTGCCTTCCATCACGGGCTTTGAGGCAAGGGCCCCCAAATCGCCCAGACCCAAAATCGCTGTGCCATTGGTAATCACCGCAACCAAATTGCCCTTCGAGGTGTAATCATAGGACGCATCAGGGTTTTCAGCGATGCGCCGCACCGGAACGGCAACCCCGGGTGAATAGGCCAGCGATAAATCGCGCTGGGTGGCCATAGGTTTAGTGGGCGTAATCTCGAGCTTGCCGGGTTTCCCCCGGGAATGAAACTGCAGGGCTTCCTCATCAGTAAAGGAAGGACGCGTAGGGGCTTTGCTCATGTGTGGATTCGCCTTTGCTTTTCCACAGCATAGCCTATTTTTCAAACAGCGCAAAAGAGCATTGGCAGGGAAGGCTACATATCTGATATGGGAAGCCATGGATTCCCACGTTCCACCCCCAGAGGATGCTGCAGCCACCCCGATGATGGTGCAATATCTGGCCATCAAAGAGCAACACCCTGATGCGTTATTGCTCTATCGCATGGGTGATTTTTTTGAGTTATTTTTTGAAGATGCCGAAAAAGCCTCGGCCACTTTAGGCATAGCCCTCACCAAGCGCGGCAAACACAAGGGCGCTGATATTGCGATGTGCGGGGTTCCGGTTCATGCCCTTGATCAGTATTTGCAAAAACTTATCCGGCATGGCCATCGCTGCGCCATTTGTGAGCAAATTGAAGACCCGGCAGAAGCTAAAAAGCGCGGCTCAAAATCTGTCGTTGCCCGCGCGGTTGTGCGGCTGATCACGCCGGGCACACTCACTGAAGATGCCTTGTTGGATGCCAAATCGCGCAATTATCTGGCGGCCCTCACCGGATCAAAAGCCACGGGTGAAATGGCATTGGCTTATGCCGATATTTCAACCGGTGAGGTGGTGGTGACCGCCACCGATGTGCAACGGCTCGCCGCTGATTTAGCAACGATTGGCGCCTCAGAAATTTTGCTGAATGAGGGGTTTATTGCCGAGAGCAACCTCCACACTATTTTAACTGAATCTGGGGCCTCCCTTACGCCTCTGGCCGCCAGCCGTTTTGAAAGCATCGCTGCCGAGCATCGCCTCAAATCACATTATAAAGTTGAAACCCTCGAAGCTTATGGTGATTTCCGTCGCATTGATCTTTCTGCTTTGGGGGCGCTGATTGAATATATTTCAATTACCCAGGTGGGTAACATTCCCTATTTGCGCGAGCCTCGGCGCGAGGTTCCAGAATCTGGCCTTCTGATTGACGCGGCCACCCGCACCAATTTAGAGCTCACCCGCAGCCAAACTGGTGATCGCAAAGGCAGTCTTCTCGCCTGCATGAATGAAACGGTAACGGCGGGGGGATCAAGATTGCTCGCCGATGTCGTGTCGCGGCCTCTGTCTGATCCTGATCGGATTAACCAGCGCCTTGATGCCGTAACGCATTTTTTCAATGACGAGCGCCTCTGTACGGATTTGCGCGTTGCCCTGAAATCCATGCCCGATCTAGAGCGTGCCCTTGCGCGACTGACCAGTGGCCGCGGTGGCCCCCGCGATCTTGCAGCAATTCGCGATGGCCTCATGGCTGTCACAGCGTTGCAGACGCTTCTAAGTGCAACTCAAGGCTTGAGTACTCTGCCACCCAGATTAAAACATCTGCTCGAGATTCTGGCGGCGGCTCCGCAACATATCGCCAAAACCCTTGCCCTTGCCCTAGCTGATGAGCTGCCACTGCTTCCGCGCGATGGTGGTTTCATTGCAGCAGGATATCGGGGTGAGCTTGATGAGAATCGCAAACTGCGTGACGAAACTCGACAAGTGATAGCCGCACTGCAAAGCCACTATGCCGAAACCAGTGGTGTGCGCAGTCTCAAAGTTAAGCATAATAATGTGCTGGGTTATTTCATCGAAGTCAGTGTGCAGCAGGCCGAAGTTCTGAAAGCCTCTGATGCTGAAGCTCGTTTCATTCACCGCCAAACCATTGCCAGCGCGTCGCGCTTCACCACAACAGAACTTGCAAGCCTAGAACAAAAAATTGCGCTGGCCGCATCACGCGTGGTGGCTTTGGAGCTCGAGCTGTTCAAAACATTTGTTGAGAACATTATCGAGGTACGTGCGGCACTTTCGGCGGCGGCCCAGGCGCTGGCCGAAATTGATGTCCATGCGAGTCTGGCCTATCTGGCAAGAAAGCGGCGCTATGTGCGCCCTATTGTCGATCACTCTTTGGCCTTTGAAATTTCCGGCGGCAGGCACCCCATTGTGGAAGAAGCCTTGCGTGCGCAGAGTGATCGCAGCTTTGCCGCCAATGATTGCAACTTGAGTGACGACCATAAACGCCTGTGGTTGCTCACTGGACCCAACATGGCGGGTAAATCCACCTTTCTGCGCCAGAATGCATTGATTGCGATTCTTGCCCAAGCAGGGGCCTACGTGCCCGCAACCAAGGCCCATATTGGATGGGTGGACCGGCTTTATAGCCGCGTCGGTGCGGCGGATGATTTGGCCCGTGGCCGTTCAACTTTCATGGTGGAAATGATCGAGACCGCCGCGATCCTGAATCAGGCGACAGCGCGTTCATTGGTGATTCTTGATGAAATCGGCCGTGGAACAGCCACCTATGATGGTCTCTCCATCGCCTGGGCTACCCTTGAGCATTTGCATGATGTGAATACCTCACGGGCTTTGTTTGCCACACATTATCATGAGCTCACCGTTCTCACAGCCACTTTGAAGCAGCTCTATTGTGCTTCAATGAAAGTGAAGGAATGGAAAGGCGATATTATTTTCCTGCATGAGGTGGGGGCGGGCACAGCGGAAAGATCTTACGGCATTCAAGCGGCAAAATTGGCGGGCATTCCAAGCGCTGTGATCACCCGCGCCAATGAAGTTTTAAAAAGACTGGAAGAAGGCCGCGAACGCCCCCATAAGCAAAATCTTTTAAGTGAGTTGCCACTTTTTTCCGCCACGATTAAGCCATCTGTCGTTGCAAGAGATGAATTACGCGAAAAACTGGGTAAACTGATCCCCGATGAACTTTCCCCACGCGAGGCTCTAACCTTACTCTATGAATTGAAACAGCTTGCCACCAAGTTAGAAGAACAATGACGCCTGAAAAAAAATTCGCAACTGATCTGCAAGCTCTACCAACCAGCTCCGTTTTAACAACGCGCACCCAGATTTCCGAGCTGATAAAAACCTGTCTCAATGAAGCCCGGGCTTTGGCCGAAAGCCAGCTTTCAAAAAGCGGTCACGGCACCAAATGCGCGGAATATCTTTCCAATACCGAAGACGAAATCATCCGAAGTGTATACTCCTATGCGAGTGAAACAATATTTCCAGGTGGCGAACCTTCAGGCCTTTCGGTTGTTGCCGTAGGTGGTTATGGCCGTGGTACCTTGGCCCCAGGCTCCGATATTGATCTCTTGTTTTTGATGCCCGGCAAAATAGATGTCCGCGCTGCGCAGATTGTGGAATTTTTGCTTTATGCCTTGTGGGATGCCCGCCAGAAAGTGGGGCACGCCACGCGCAATATCGATGATTGCTTACGCCTTGCCAAAACCGATAACACTATTCTCACTTCGATTTTGGAAGCCCGCTTTATTTGTGGCCAGGAAAAACTCTTCACCGAATTGATACGCCGCTTCCGGGGTGAAATTGTTCTCAGCAGCGCCAAGAAATATGTGGCCGATAAATTGGCCGAGCGCGATCTGCGTTACACCAAATCTGGCCAAAGCCGCTATGCCGTTGAGCCCGACTTGAAGGATGGCAAGGGCGGACTTCGCGATTTGCATACGCTCTTCTGGATTGCTAAATTTCTCTTCAATGCCAACTCAACCGAAGAGCTTGCTGAAAAGAGTGCATTCACTCGAAGCGAATTGGCGCAGTTCAAAAAATGCGAAGATTTTCTTTGGTCGGTTCGCTGTCATCTCCATTTCATCGCCAAACGCGGCGAAGATAAATTGAGCTTTGATCGACAATCAGAATTGGCTGAACGTCTAGGTTATAAATCACATCACGGCCTTAAAGACGTTGAGCGTTTTATGAAGCATTATTTTTTAATCGCCAAAGATGTAGGTGATCTCACGCGGATTTTCTGTGCGAGCTTGGAAGCCAAACAGTTCAAAGATGCACCGTCTCTATCACGCATGATTGGAAAATTTCTGCCGCGTAAATCCACGGTGTTAAAGGGTAGCCCCTCATTCAAATTGGAAAGTGGCCGTATCTCAATTTTGCAAGATAATGTGTTTGCAACAGAGCCTGTAAACATGCTCCGCATTTTTAAACTTGCCAGTGACACCGGATTGGAAATTCACCCTGATGCTTTAAAAGAATTGCGAAAATCACTTCGATTGATTGATGAAAACCTGCGCAACAGTGCCGAGGCCAATAAGCTATTTCTTGATATTTTAACGGGCAGCACAACACCTGAAACTCTGTTGCGCATGATGAATGAGGCAGGAGTGCTGGGTCGCTTTATTCCTGACTTCGGCAAGGTCGTCGCCATGATGCAGTTTAATATGTATCATCACTATACAGTTGATGAACACCTCATTCGAAGTGTTGGTATATTAGCCGAGTTGGAGAGCGGAAATTTGACCAACTATCATCCGCTTTCTGCATCACTATTCCCTACGCTAACTTCGCGGCGCGTGCTGTATGTCGCAACTTTTTTGCATGATATTGCCAAAGGCAGGCAGGAAGATCACAGCGTTAGCGGCGAACGCATCGCGCGTGAACTCTGTCCACGCCTTGGTCTTGATGCGGCTGAAACAGAGGCTGTGGCATGGCTTATCCGCTATCATTTGCTGATGAGTGAGACCTCGCAAATGCGCGATCTCAACGATTTCAAAACTATTCTCGATTTCACCGCGATTGTGCAAAGCCCCGAGCGCCTGAAGCTTCTCCTGATTCTCACGGTGGCAGATATCAGAGCCGTGGGGCCTGGCGTGTGGAATGGCTGGAAGGGCCAATTGCTGCGGACACTCTATGCTGAAGCAGAACCCCTTCTCACCGGCGGTCACACAGCCATATCGCGCAAAGACCGCGTGATTGAAGCGCAAAACTTGTTCTTGAAGAGCTATCCCAATTGGAGTGAGGCACAAGGCAAGACCGCAACCCAACGCCACTATGATGCCTATTGGCTCAATGTTGCTGTGGAACGGCAAATGCGCCATCAAACTTTGATCGACCGGGCCAATGTTGGTGAAGCGGCCACTGATATTCACATGGATGCCTTTGCGGCAGTCACTGAAATTACGGTCTTCACACCAGACCATCCGCGTCTTCTGGCCCTTGTGACCGGAGCCTGTGCAGCAGCAGGTGCTAATATCATTGGTGCGCAGATTTTCACCACCATTGACGGCATGGCTCTCGACACGATTTTGCTGCAGCGTGAATTTGATAGCGAAGACGATGAACGCAGGCGAGCCCTTCGTGTGTGTGACTCGATCATCAAAACTTTAAGGGGTCAGTTGCGTCTACGTGAAGCTTTGGCCTCAGCGCAATACGCCCAAGGGCGAGCTCTTGCTTTTAAAGTGTCGCCGCGTGTGATTGTCGATAATGGGCCTTCCAACAAATACACCGTTATTGAAATCAATGGTCTTGACCGCGTGGGTCTTTTACATGGCCTCACAGATGCCTTGTTTCACCTTAACCTCAATATTGCCTCGGCCCATATCACCACCTTTGGCGAGAAGGCGATTGACGTGTTCTATGTAACGGATTTGACCGGAGCAAAAATTGAAAATGAAAATCGAAAAAACCAAATTGAAAAATCATTGATGAAAGTGCTCACCCCGCCGAGTGCTGAAACCCATCCCGATTCTAAGATGAAGGCCTAAAACACATGTCGCTCGTGCGCTCTGCGTTAACTGTCGGTGGCTACACCACATTGAGCCGCGTACTCGGTTTTGTGCGTGATCAACTTGTGGCTTTCACCTTGGGTACTGGCTTTGTGGCCGAAGCTTTTTTTGTGGCCCAGCGCATACCCAATATGTTTCGCGCTCTGTTTGCCGAAGGCGCATTCAATTCAGCTTTCGTGCCACTTTTCGCCAAGAAAGTTGAAGGCGAAGGGCTGCTTGCCGCACAAAAATTCGGCCATGAAGTGTTTTCAGTTTTACTGGCCTGGGTGCTGGTCTTTTGTATCGCCGCAATTATTTTTATGCCGTGGTTGATTTATCTCATCGCCCCCGGCTTCTCCGCAACACCGGAACGCGTGGCCCTGACCGTCGATCTTTTGCGTCTTTGCTTTCCTTATTTACTGTTTATGTCGCTCACTGCTCTGCAGGGTGGGGTTCTCAACAGCTTGAATAGATTCACCGCAGCAGCAGCTGCACCAATTCTTCTGAACATCGTGATGATCGCCTCG
The DNA here is from genome assembly GCA_025362535.1 of Hyphomicrobiales bacterium. Classification (GTDB taxonomy): domain Bacteria; phylum Pseudomonadota; class Alphaproteobacteria; order Rhizobiales; family Aestuariivirgaceae; genus Aestuariivirga. Next base: position 2,435 of record JANYGE010000087.1, on the reverse strand, counting down.
AATATTGTGGCGTGGTATTATCAAACTGGAAACACACCAACCACGGGATATATTTTTGCAATTGGCGTGTCGCTGGCTGGTGTGGCACAATTTCTCTTGCTCGCTATTGCCTGTCGCAGAGCTGGCATGGCCTTCTTGCCGTCATGGCCAAAACTCACGCCCGATGTGAAGCAGGTTTTGAAGCTCAGTGTACCCGGCATTATCTCTGGCGGCATCATGCAAATTAATTTGTTGATTGCCACGATGATTGCAACATCAATCGATCATGCCGTGGGCTATCTCTATTATGCTGATCGGCTTTATCAATTGCCGCTGGGCATTATCATTGTCGCCATCGGTGTTGTGCTTCTGCCCACGCTCTCGCGCAAATTGCGCGCAGGCGACATCCAAGGTGCAATGGATGCGAAAAACCGCGCTCTTGAATTGTCGCTATTTCTAACTTTACCTTCTGCTGCTGCTTTAATAGTGATAGCCGTTCCGATTATTCATACAGTTTTTGAGCATGGCGCGTTTCATGCAGGCGACACCCAAAGTGTTTCAAGGGCGGTGATGGCCTTTGCCGCTGGGCTTCCGGCCTATGCCTTAACCAAAGTTTTCCAACCTGGTTTTTATGCCCGCGAAGACACCAAGACTCCGATGCGTTTTGCAATTATCTCGGTCTTCGTCAATATTGCAGCGAGCTTGGTGCTGTCGCATTATTTTGGCCACGTTGGCATTGCTTTGGCTACTACGCTTGCTGCTTGGACCAACGCGCTGCTGCTTTATGCGAAACTCAATCAGTTGGAACATTTTTCCTTTGATGAGCGCAGCAAAATGCGCTTGCCGCTGATCATCCTCTCAACATTGCTTATGGCGGGGGTTCTGTGGGGTCTCTATTGGCTTTTGCAAAATCAATTTGTGTCAACTGCTCACTTCCTCACCTCACTCTGGGCACTGGGGCTTTTGGTGGGGGCTGGTATTTTGAGCTATTTCGCAGCCGCACAACTCACTGGCGCTTTTACAATTTCTGACTTAAAGGCCGCATTGAAACGCTAAGTCAAAACGCTAATCTAAGAAAGCTTGTCACATGACCACATTCACCCCTCGCGTATTCTCAGGCATGCAGCCCACAGGTAACTTGCATCTCGGCAATTATTTGGGTGCCATGCTCAACTGGGTGAAAATGCAAGACACCAATGAGTGTGTCTATTGCGTGGTGGATATGCACGCGATCACCTTGTGGCAGAATCCGATAGCCTTGCGCCAAGCCATCAGAGATGTAACAGCAGCTTATTTGGCTTGCGGGCTGGATCCGAAACGCTCGATCATTTTCAACCAGAGCCAAGTGCCCGAACATGCTGAGTTAGCTTGGGTGTTTAACTGCGTGGCGCGTTTGGGCTGGTTGAACCGCATGACGCAATTCAAAGATAAGGCCGGTAAGGATAAGGAAGCAGCATCCGTTGGGCTTTATGTCTACCCCAATCTGATGGCCGCTGATATTCTGGCTTATAAAGCTACCCATGTTCCTGTTGGCGAAGACCAAAAGCAACATTTGGAATTGGCGCGCGATATTGCTGCTAAATTTAACAATGATTATGAAGTAGAATTCTTCCCGCAGCCTGAGCCTTATATTGTTGGCACTGCCACCCGTGTGATGAGCTTGCGTGATGGCACTAAAAAAATGTCAAAGTCTGATCCATCAGATTTGTCGCGCATTAACTTGACAGATTCAGCCGATGATATTGCCAAGAAAATTCGCAAAGCCAAGACGGATATGGATGCTTTGCCATCAGAGCCCGCAGGCCTGAAAGGCAGGCCGGAAGCTGAAAATCTGGTGGGCATTTTTGCCGCCCTTAATGGCGGCACGGTGCAAGATGTACTCACGCAGTTTGGCGGAGGGCAGTTTTCAGGGTTGAAGAATGCGCTGGCGGATTTGGCAGTTGAAAAATTGGCTCCTATTGCAATTGAAACCAAGCGCCTGCAAGCAGATCAAACTTATATTGATCAGGTTTTGGCTGATGGCTCGGCGCGGGCCCGTGCCATTGCTGCACCCATCGTTAAAGATGTGCGCGAAATTGTGGGTTTTCTTGTCTCCTAAGCTAGCCCTTTAAATTTCTGTAAATGAGGTCTATATATCCGACCAGAGGACTCAGCTATGTTTATTCAAACCGAAGCCACCCCAAATCCCGCCACCCTGAAATTCATTCCGGGCAAACCGGTTTTGCCGGGCTCCACCCGCGAATATAAAAAAGCAGCCGATGCGCTGGAATCGCCATTGGCTGAGAAGCTGTTCAGCGTGACTGGAGTTTCTGGCGTGTTTTTGGGCCATGACTTTATCACGGTCAGCAAGGGCACGGGCGAATGGCAACACTTGAAGCCCGCCATTCTTGGCTTGATTATGGATCATTATGTCTCAGGCGCGCCAGTGTTGACGGAAGCTGGCATTATCGAAGTTT
>JANYGE010000025.1 GCA_025362535.1 Hyphomicrobiales bacterium | reverse complement strand
AGTTTGACTGCGGTGCTGGCGGCGGTGCCCCAAGGCAAGCCAGTTCACATTCATGTGGCTGAGCAACTGAAAGAAGTTGATGATTGTGTGGCCTGGAGTGGCGCGCGGCCCGTGCAATATATGCTCGATAATTTTGCCGTGGATGAGGCCTGGTGCGCCATTCATGCCACCCATATGACGGCTGACGAGACTTTACGCTTGGCCAAATCTGGTGCTGTTGCGGGCCTGTGCCCAACAACCGAAGCCAATCTTGGTGACGGTGTCTTTCCGGCGGTTGCCTATCAGCGGTCGGGTGGGCGCATAGGCATTGGCACTGACAGCCATGTTACAATCTCGCCTGCAGAAGATTTACGTATGTTGGAATATTCACAGCGCCTCACGCACCACACCCGCAATGCCTTGGCTGGCGGAGCCGGACAATCGACGGGCCGCAGCCTGTTCGAAGCGACATCAAGCGGCGGCGCGCAAGCTTTGCAGCAAAATATGGGTGTGATTTCCGTGGGCAAACGCGCTGATTTTGTGGTGCTGGATGCGGAGCATCATTCTCTGCTGGGGCGCATGCAAGATAATGCGTTGGACGCCTGGATTTTTTCGGGTGGCAATGCTTGCGTGCGTGATGTCTATGTGGGTGGCACTCAGCTTGTGAAAGACCACACGCATATCCACAGCGCGCAGATTATGAAGAATTTCAAAAAGACATTAGCGAGACTTTCAAATGATTAATATTGGCCGCACAGAACTCACACTCGATGACATCAAATTGGTGTTGGCGGGGCCTGTAAAAGTTTCAATATCAAGTGAAGCAAAAGGCTTGATCGAAAAAAGTGCTGCCACAGTTGAGCGGCTTTTGAAAACTGGTGATGCGCTTTATGGTATCAATACAGGCTTTGGAAAATTGGCCAAGACCCGCATTGCCAATGATGATTTGCGCAAGCTGCAAATCAATATTGTGCGCTCGCATGCGGCGGGTGTGGGCGCTGCGCTGCCTGCTGCTGTGGTGCGCCTTATTATGGTTTTGAAGTTGCGTTCATTGGCGCAAGGGGCTTCAGGCATTGCATTTGCCACGGCAGAAGCTTTGGCAGCGCTGATCAATGCAGATGTGTTGCCGATTATTCCGGGGCAAGGTTCGGTTGGAGCATCTGGCGACCTCGCACCCTTGGCGCATATGAGCTTGGTGTTGATTGGTGAGGGCGAGGCGCAGGTTAAGGGTGCGCGCGTTTCCGGAAATGCAGCACTGAAAGCAGCTGGCCTAGCGCCGCTGGCACTCGGGCCAAAAGAGGGTTTGGCCCTGCTCAATGGCACGCAAGTTTCAACAGCACTGGCGCTGCTTGGTTTGGTGGAGGCAGAGCGCAATGCGGCTGCGGCCATTCTTGCTGGCGCCTTGTCGCTTGATGCGATTATGGGTTCTGATACGCCGTTTGATCCACGCATTCACGCGCTGCGCCCGCATGCCGGGCAGATCAAAGCTGCGGCACATTATCGGCGCTTAATGTCGGGCAGTGAAATCAGGCTCTCCCATTTGCAAAATGATGACCGTGTGCAAGACCCCTATTCCTTCCGGTGCCAGCCGCAGGTGATGGGGGCCTGCCTCGATTTATTTAAACATGCGATGGGCATGTTGCTGGTGGAAGCCAATGGGGTTTCTGATAATCCCTTGGTGTTTGCCGAAGACGGTGCGGTGCTTTCGGGCGGCAATTTTCATGCCGAGCCTGTGGCCTTTGCGGCCGATATGATTGCCATGGCAATTGCCGAAGTGGGCTCGCTCTCCGAACGGCGCATGGCGGCGCTGATTGATACATCGATCTCCTTGCTGCCGCCTTTTCTTATTCGCAATCCGGGCCTCAATTCTGGCTTCATGATTCCGCAATGCACGACAGCGGCCTTGATGAGCGAAAATAAGCAGCTTGCTCATCCGGCTTCGATTGATTCAGCGCCAACATCAGCAAATCAGGAAGATCATGTGTCGATGGCCACGCACGGGGCGCGGCGCTTGATGCTGATGAATAAAAATCTCTCACGTATTGTGGCCATTGAAATGATGGCTGCAGTGGAAGGGATAGATTTCAGGCGTCCGCTTAAATCATCGCCGCCGCTTGAACAGGCTCATGCATTGGTGCGTAAAGCTGCCGGGCCACGGCCCGAGGACCGCGAATTCAGCACCGAGATTGAAGCTGTCGCACAGCAGGTTGAGAGCGGTGACTATGATCGGTTCGTGACGGGCTTATTGTGAAGCCAAACGCCCTCTATTCTGCAAAAACTTCACAATCTCGTTAGCTGCTTCTTCGGCGGTCATCAAAGCGGTATCAATGCGCAGCTCAGGATTTTCTGGCGCTTCATAGGGCGATGAAATGCCTGTGAAGTTTTTGAGCTCGCCTTTGCGGGCTTTGGCATAGAGGCCTTTCACATCGCGCTTTTCGGCTTCGTTCAAACTGGTGTCGATGTGGATTTCAACAAACTCATCCTTGGCCACGCTTTCGCGCGCCATCAAGCGCTCAGAGCGGAAGGGCGAGATGAATGAGACCAGCGTGATGAGGCCCGCATCGGTCATCAGCTTTGCTACTTCAGCAACACGGCGGATATTTTCCACCCGGTCAGCATCGGTGAAGCCGAGATCACGATTGAGCCCATGGCGCACATTATCACCATCGAGCAAATAGGTGAGATGGCCCTTGGAGTGAAGCCTCTTTTCCACCAGATTGGCGATGGTGGATTTGCCCGCACCCGAAAGACCCGTGAACCACAAGACAGTTGGTTTTTGTTTGAGCAGGCCGCCACGCGATGACTTATTAACATCCATGGCTTGCCAATGAATATTGGCAGCACGGCGCAAAGCAAAATGGATCAAGCCTAGCCCCACAGTGGTGTTGGTGAAGCGATCAATGATGATGAAAGAGCCCAAGGTTTTATTCTCCGTATACGGAGTAAAAGCCAATGGGCCATCCAATTCGAGATTGCACACGCCGATTTCATTCAAGGTCAATGTATCAGCTGCTGCGTGTTCCAGCGTATTCACATTGATTTTATATTTCAATTTATCGAGCGTGCCGGGCAGCGTTTTGGTGCCTGACTTGATGATATAGGGGCGGCCGGGCAACATGGCCTCGTCACCCATCCACAGCACTTCCACTTCGAATTGACTGGAGACTTCGATCGGGAATTTTGCGGCGCAGAGCACATCGCCACGGCTGGCATCAATTTCATCAGCCAGTGTGATGGTGACGGCTTGATCGGCGATGGCTTCTGCCAGATCGCCATCATAAGTGACAATGCGGGTGACCTTTGAGGTTTTGCCGGAGGGCAAAACTCTAATCTCGTCGCCCGCTTTCAAGGTGCCGCTGGCAATGGTGCCAGCAAAGCCACGGAAATTTTGGTCAGGCCGTGCCACCCATTGCACGGGCATGCGGAAGGGCTTGGCCGATTGATCATCGCCCACTGGCACGGTTTCGAGAAAGCCCATCAATGTGGCACCCTGATACCAGGGCATATTGGCGGAGCGTTCAATGATGTTATCGCCAGCCAAAGCCGAGGCTGGAATAACGGTGATATTCGCGGTGGTGCCAAGCTGGGCGGCGAAGGCGCGGTAATCAGCTTCGATGGCTTCAAAAGTCTCGCGCTTATAGCCGACGAGATCCATCTTGTTCACGCAGACCACGAGATTTTTAATGCCGAGCAATGTGGCAATGAAAGAATGGCGGCGGGTTTGGGTGAGCACACCTTTGCGCGCATCAATCAAAATAATGGCGAGCTCGGCGGTGGAAGCCCCGGTGGCCATGTTGCGGGTATATTGCTCATGGCCTGGTGTGTCGGCCACAATGAATTTGCGTTTGGATGTGGTGAAGGCCCGGTAGGCCACATCAATGGTGATGCCCTGCTCGCGTTCGGCAGCGAGACCATCGACCAGCAGAGCAAAATCAAGATTGCCGCCTTGGGTGCCGAGTTTCTTTGAGTCGGCTTCGAGGGCTGTGAGCTGATCTTCGAACAGCATTTTTGATTCATAGAGCAAGCGGCCAATCAGCGTGGATTTGCCATCGTCAACCGAGCCGCAGGTGATGAAGCGCAGCAGATCTTTATTTTCTTGCGCGGCAAGGAAAGCATCCACATCACCGCCTTGGAATTCTACGAAGCGGGTCATCAGAAATATCCTTCCTGTTTTTTCTTTTCCATCGAAGCCGATTGGTCTTTATCGATCACGCGGCCTTGGCGTTCGGAGGATGTGGCGACCAGCATTTCCTCGATGATATCGAGAAGCGAAGTGGCATTGGATTCAATGGCTCCGGTGAGTGGATAACAGCCCAATGTGCGGAAGCGGATTTTTTTCAACATCGGAACTTCGCCGGGCAACAGGCGCATGCGGTCATCATCGACCATGATCAATTGGCCATCGCGCTCAACCACAGGGCGCTCATCGGCAAAGTATAAAGGTACAATTGGAATATTTTCGCGATGGATATATTGCCAGATATCAAGCTCGGTCCAGTTCGAGAGCGGGAAGACCCGGATCGATTCACCCTTGTTTTTGCGGGCATTATAAAGGCTCCACAATTCAGGGCGTTGGTTCTTGGGGTCCCAGCGGTGCTTGGTATCGCGGAAGGAGAAGATGCGTTCCTTGGCGCGGGATTTTTCCTCATCGCGGCGTGCACCACCAAAGGCCGCGTCAAAGCCATATTTATCGAGCGCCTGTTTTAAGCCTTCGGTTTTCATAATTTGGGTGTGAAGAGCCGAGCCATGGTCAAACGGGTTTACATCTTTGGCAATGCCTTCAGGATTGATATGGACGATAAGATCAAGCCCCAAGCGCTTGGCGGTTTCATCGCGCAGGGAAATCATGTCGCGGAATTTCCAGCGCGTATCCACATGCATCAGTGGGAAGGGCGGCTTGGCCGGATAAAACGCCTTCATGGCGAGATGCAGCATGACGGCTGAATCCTTGCCCACGGAATAGAGCATTACCGGCTTATCGCATTCGGCGGCCACTTCACGGATGATGTGAATGGATTCGGCTTCGAGCTTTTCCAAATGGGTCATGCGGTGTGGGGCGATCATGGGCTTGGTGGCCTCCTGATTGGTGGTGGTGCGGATGAAGCTGCGGAGCTTCTCCATGGTGCGGGTGGATGGCGAGCGGCCTTTGCGCAAATCGAAAACGAAGCTGGGATCGCCCAAGGCCTGTTTGCCAAGCGCGGTTGCGTCAGTGGCGGAACTGGCCAAAAAGGCTTCAATTTCAGCGAGGAAAGATTGGGCGATGGTATCCATGATAGGATAATGCCTATTATCTGGCGGTTTTGCAATAGGAAAAGGTTAAATCCTATTTATTGACAAAGTAGCTACTGGTGGCTACATTATGATCATGTATATCTCAGTTAAAGACGCCAAAAATCAATTGTCGGAGCTTTTACACCGCGCCGAAGCTGGTGAAAAAATTGTGCTCACGCGGCATGGCAAGCCTGTGGTGGAGCTTCGTCCTCATGAGAAGAAACGTGGTGGCATAAATTTTGAAGCTGGTCGCGCCTTCCTAAAGGAACTCGGGGTTGAAAAGGCTGTAACATATATTGCTCCGGATTTTGATGATCCATTTCCCGAAGATTATCTAATTACACCGACAACTGATCCGGCGTGATACTTCTCGACACCCACATTTTATTGTCGGTTCTCGGCCAGGTGGATTTGGTGTTGCCTGAGGCGATACAGCACGAAGTGTTAAGCTTAAACGGAGCGAGCATTAGTGTTGTGTCAATTTGGGAGATTGCGATAAAATATCGTATTGGCAAAATGCGACTTGCTTTTGCTGTCGAAAAATTACCGCTGATGATTGAAAAGCAAGAGATTACAATTCTCGACATTACCTCACACCACACGCTTGCTGCTATTGGCCCAGAACCAATTACAAAAGATCCATTTGATCGATTGTTGTTGGGTGTTTGTGCGGCTGAAGGTATGAAGCTGTTGACGATTGATAAGGCTTTGGTGGATCACCCCCTGGCTTGGCGATAGGAAGATTGAGATGAAAAATTTGATTCTGCGTTTTGCTGTTTTGACTGCTTTGGTTTTGCCTGTTTCGGCGCAAGTGAAAATGCAGGGGCAGTTTGTGGCGACAAAATCTTGCCCAGCCCTCCTCTCGATCAAGAAGGGCAGCAATCCCGGCAATGTGTCGGTTGAGGCGAGCAAGACCTATCAGCTCTTGGGAAAAAACAAAGATCAAGCCTCGCATTATTGGGTGGAAGTTCCGGGAGCAAATCCGCCTCAGCGCTGGGTGGCATTAGACTGTGGCACCGTAGATGGGGCGCAAACCAGCGCTGCCGCCACTGGCGGTGGGGCTGCAGTGAATACGCCTGATGGCACGGTGAAACCCAAGCCTAAGCCCCATGGCCCTAAAGATGGTGTGGCGTTTTATGTTTTGGCTTTGAGCTGGGAACCGGCCTTTTGCTCTGCCATGAAGGACAAGGCGGAATGCAAAGCTGAAACGCCTGTAAGTTATGAGGCCTCACATTTTTCATTGCATGGACTGTGGCCACAGCCACGGCGCAATGTGTTTTGCGGGGTAGACCGGGCAACGGCTGCATTGGATGACCAACACAAGTGGGAGCAATTGCCCGAACCCCAAATGAGCGCTGAAACCAAAGCCGCTTTAGATAAGGTGATGCCGGGCACGCAATCAGTTCTGGAACGCCATGAATGGATCAAGCATGGCACATGCTATGCTGGCGGCACAGCCGAGCAGTATTTCAAAGATGAAATTCGCCTGATCAATGATGTGAATGCCTCGCCCGTGCAGGCCTTTATGGCGGCCAATATCGGCAAGGTGATTCAGACGGCTGATCTGCGTGCCAAGTTTGATGAAGCTTTCGGCAAGGGTTCAGGCGAGCGTGTGCGGGTTTCCTGCAGCAAGGATGGCATGATCAGTGAACTGACGATTGGTTTGAAAGGCGATATTCCCTCTGGTGCCAAGCTCACGGATTTGATTGCTGCTTCTGAAGCGACGGATGCTGGATGTCCGTCTGGATTAGTGGCCGCTGTGCATTAGTTTTTCTGCAAGTGCTGCAATTCTTTTTGCGGCTTCTGCCACCTGCTTTTCATCAACTGTGAGGGCCACGCGCAAATGGCCTGCGCCACAGGCCCCGAAACTTTCGCCGGGCATGGTGACGACATTGTGCTCGGTCAATAATTTTCGGGCGAAGTCTTCGCCGGATAATCCGGTTTTGCGCAGATCGACCATGACAAACATGCCGCCTTCGGGCATGCGGGCGCTGACCGAGTTTGAGCCCTTTAACCCCTCGATCAAGATTTTGGCGCGGGCCTGATAGGTATTGCGCATGGCGTCTAGTTCGGGAAAATGCGTGTCGAGGGCGAAGGCTGTTGCGTCTTCCAGAAAGGCCTGGCTGCCGAACAGCATCGATTCACTGATTGATAAAGCGCGGGCGCAGAAATCTTCTGAGGCGGCGATCCAGCCGCAGCGGAAACCGGGAATGGCGTGAGACTTTGAAATGGAGGAGGTGACGATGGTGCGCTCTTCCAAATCCTTATCAAAGAAAGGCGAGGTGAAGATATTATTGCCATAGATCAGGCTGGCATAGACCTCATCAGAGACAATCCACAGATCATGCTTTTTACAGAGCTTGCCGATGGCCGCAATTTCATCGCGGGTGAACACTGCTCCGGTTGGATTACTTGGTGAGTTTAAGAGCAGGGCTTTGGTGCGCGGTGTGATGGCAGCTTCAAGAGCTGTGATGTTGGGGTGAAAGCCATTGTCAGGATCAAGCGGCACGGCCACAGGCACGCCACCGGGAGCGGCGATCACGCCTTCATAAGTGGCGTAATAAGGATCGAGTAGCAGCACCTCGTCGCCTTCATCAAGGATGGCCATGAAAGCGATGAAGAGGGCCGTTTGCGTGCCGGGCAGGAACAAAAACTGTTTGTTGCTTATGGGTCTGCCCGTTTGTTTGGTATAATAGCGCGACAAGGCTTCGCGCACTGAAAGCTCACCATTGCCAGCGGAATAATGCAACCGGCCTGGCCGCATTTGTTTGCGGGCTTCTTCTAAAATGGCTTCAGGAGGTGCAGCATCAGGCTCGCCGATGGAGAGAAAAATCATATTCTCGCCCGCCGCCGCGCGGCGCTTGCCTTCCCCATGAACGGCCCATTTTTCAGAGCCTAATCCAGACAGACGTTCAGCTATTTTTGCGAGTTTCATTCGGGTACTTTTTCTTTCGCCATACGGGCGATGCTGACATAGTCGGTTTTGCCTGAACCGAGCAATGGCATTTTTTCTACTGGAAAAATGCTCTTGGGGATCATCAGATCAGCGACACCCAGGCTCTTTAAACCGTCAGAAATCCTCTTGCGGTCAGGTTTTTCGAGCGTGGTGAAGAGCACCAATTGTTCGCCCTTCTTTTTATCAGGAACGGCGACCACGGCATGCGCCAGATCAGGATAGAGCGTTTGCAGCTTGGCCTCGATCATGGTGAGGGAGACCATTTCGCCAGCAATTTTGGCAAAGCGTTTGGCTCGGCCCAGAATGGTGACGAACCGCTGCTCGTCAACATTCACGATATCGCCTGTATCATACCAGCCTTCAGGTGGGGGCTCGATGACGCCAGGATTATCAGCGCGCAAATAGCCCATCATAATATTGGGGCCTTTCACATAGAGCCTGCCGCCCTGCTCAATGCCGGGCACGGCTTCCAGCTTATAGTTGATGCCATCCAACAAGCGGCCCACTGAGCCTGAGCGATAATGCATTGGTGTGTTCACCGCAATCACCGGGGAACATTCAGTGGCACCATAGCCTTCGAGAATGCGCAGGCCGAATTTTTCCATCCATATTTCACGGGTTTCAGGTTTCACCCGTTCAGCCCCGGCCACCACAAAGCGCATATTGAAGAAATCATAGGTGTGGGCATTTTTCGCGTATCCGGTGAGGAATGTATCGGTGCCGAACAGAACGGTTGCGTTGGTATCGTAACACATTTCAGGCACGACTTTATAATGCAGCGGTGACGGATAAAGGAATGAATTTACCCCGCCGAGCAATGGCAGAAGCAGGCCGCCTGTCAAACCAAAGGAGTGAAACACCGGCATGGCGTTAAAAACCTTGTCCAATGGCGTGAAGGGAATGCGGGCCGCCACTTGCAGCCAATTGGCATTGAGATTCCTATGCGAGAGAACCACGCCCTTGGGCACACCTTCGGAGCCTGATGTGAAAAGAGTTACAGCGGGTTCATCCGGATTTTTTGAGGCCCCAGCATTTCTGAGGGCAAGGCCAGGGGCGAGCTTGGTCCACAGGCCATAAAGCTTATCGACGAGGCCAATCGATGCACGCACATCTTCGAGGTAAATAATCTTACAGGTTTTGGCAAGGAATTGCAGATCGTCCTGCATTTCTGCCGCTTCGATAAATTTGCGGCTGGTGACAATGCTGCGCACTTCAGCTGCGGTGCAGGCTGCTGACATATTAGCGGCACCAGTTGAGAAATTCAGCAACGCCGGAACGCGGCCCGTTGCCAGCAGGCCAAAAAAGGCGAGAGCGCTGCCAATAGCATTGGGCATGAGCACGCCCACATTTTTATGGCCTGGTGTGAGCTGTGCCAGCTTACGGCCCAGCACCAGACTGCCCGTGACAATGCGATCATAGGTGATTGGCTTTCGCTGAATATCCTCAATGATTTCGCGCTTGCCGCCATGGGTGGCTTGCGCATCCAGCAGGGCCTGCCACAAGGTGCGGTCAATCTTTGATGTTTGGAACATCATATTGGCCATCACATCGTAAAGCTTTTCGGCTTGATATTCGCGTAAAGCCCCGCCCTTTAGATTTTCGGGGGCGTTAAATTTTACCGGCGGCAAAAACGTGATGGTGATTTTTGGGAATAGTTGCAGGCGCAGTTTGCCGCGCATCATGGAGAAAGGTGAAAACTGCGCGCCAGAAATGCGCACGGGTAAAACATTTGCTCCGGCCATTTGCGCAATGGCCGCCGGACCTTCATAGACTTTCATCAAAGCGCCCGTGACGGTGATGCGGCCTTCAGGGAAGATCACCACTTTTTGATTGTGTTTCATACGGTCCACCAAGGTGCGGAGCGCCAAAGGATTGGAGGGGTCAATGGGGCACATGTCATAGAGAATAAAGGCGGGCTTCACCCACCAGGCTCTGGCCATATAAGTGTTGATGGCAAAGGCGGCACGCTCGGGGAGGAACACCGAGAGCATGGGGCCATCAAGGAAGGAGGTGTGATTGGGCACGATCAAGGCTTTGCGGCCAGCCGCTTGATAATGCTCCATGCCTTTCACTTCGACACGGTAGAGCAAGCGAAACAGGCCACGGATGGTCGAGGCAAAAAGCGTTTGTGGGAATTTGATGATGATATACAAAGCGACAAAAGCATTGACCACGCCGAGCAAGAGATAAATGGCGCGGACGGAAAATCCGCTCTTCAGCAACACACCGGAAAGCACGGTGGCGGCAATCATGAAAATGGCGTTCATGATGTTATTGGCACCGATAACCCGAGCACGGCGATAATAAGGAGTGCGCGATTGTGCGGTGGCATAAAGCGGCACCACGAAGAGGCCAGAGCAGAAGGCCACGGCAGCCAAATCAAACAGGGCCCGCCAGCCAGCAAAGCTGCTGAGAACTTGGGTGTAGGTTAATAAGTCTGTGCCTTGCGCCAATGCGCCAACGCTGCCGCTGGCAAAATAAAGATCAACGATGAAGAGGCTCATCAACACCGCGGCAAGGGGCACATATTTGACGGTTACTTTGCCATCAAGCAATTTGTTGCAATAGATCGAGCCTAAGCCCGTGGCCACGCTGAACACCGCCATGATGATGGGGCCGAATTGCTCGCTGGCATGCAAATCATTTTTATTGAAGACCAAAATTTGGGTGAGGAACACCACGCCCAAAAACCAGAACCAAGAAATGCCGAGAATGGCGAGGAGCACATCACGTTTTTCGGCGGCCTGTTTCATCACCACCCAGGTTTCAGCAAAGATATTGTAATTGATTTTAAGATCAGGCTGCGCCGACGGAGCCGCTGGCATGAACCATGCGGCGATATAGGCAATGATCGAAAGGCCCACCATTGCGGCTGATACATAATGCGTGCCGGTGGGGTGGAGAATAAGCGTCGTGCCCAAAATTGTGCCGAGCAAAACTGAAATAAAGGTGCCCATTTCAATCAGGCCGTTGCCGCCCAACAATTCATTTTTGTGCAAATATTGCGGCAGGATTGAATATTTTATCGGGCCGAAGAAGGAAGATTGCACACCTGCAAGGAAGACGCAGAAAAGTTGTAGTGGCACATTGTTTGAGAACAGCGAGTAACTGGCCAAGCTGACAATGCCGATTTCGGCCAGCTTGATGCGGCGCGCGATGACGGCCTTGTCATATTTATCGGCAAGCTGCCCGGCGAAAGCCGAGAATAAAAAGAACGGAATAATCAGCAGACCCGCTGAAAGCGTGTTGGTGAATTCTGGATCTGGCACCAATTCGCGGCTGAGCACATTGATGAACAACATGGACAGCGCACTGCGGAACACATTATCGTTAAAGGCACCGATGGCTTGGGCGACAAAGAGCGGCAGGAAGCGTTTGGTTTTGAGAAGTGCAAATTGACTGTGGCCGCTCATATTTTTCCCTTTGGTTCACAGGTGCAACAGGGTTTTGATAAGGTTCGCTGTTGTTGTGTGGTTTGAACTCACATGCTTAGCGCCCGCCTGCTTAAGGGCTTTTAAACGATTTGGCGAGGTGCTGAAGCCAATGAAATGGACGCCGTGCGTGAGGCCTGCTTCGACATCATTCAAATTGTCACCAATATAGACAATGCGCGATTTGGGCAGCGTGATGGATGAGAGAGCACGGCCTAGAATTTGATGCTTATGGCCACCACCATCAGCGCCGAAAGCGTGTTTTTCAACATGGTGCCAGAGACCAGAATGTTCGAGACGCAATCTTGCGGCTTCGCGAAAATTGGCGGTGGCGATGCCAAGTTTTGCCTGTGCTGCGAGGTTGTGCAGCAGTTCTGCAGCACCCTCTATGCTGGGAGATGAGATGTGGTTTCCACTCAGTTGGCCTTGCAGAAGAGCTAGATATTCTTCTCTGATTTTTATTTTATCGGTGGCGGGCAAAGCATGGCGTTCAACAAGTTCGGCTACGATGTTTTCATCATTGCGAATTTCGTAACTGTTCCAATCGCGCGAGAGTTTTTCCGTATCACAGCGAGTGGCGAAGGGCTGGAAGAAGAGGTTTTCTTCAGCCCGGGTGAGCTCAAGCAGCACGCCATCCACATCAAAGATGATCGCCGCGTCAGCCATGCACCATCCGGGGTGTCATCTCAATCACAGTTGGGCCATCGGCCTTAAGAGCCGCAGTGATTGCGAGGCCTAGAGCTTTGAGATTTTCCGGGCGCTCGGCGCGGGCACCATAGGCTTTCGCCAGCATTTGAAAATCCGGGTTTTGCAACGTGACGGCATTGGGCTGAATGGCTTTATTCACCATGTCATCTCTGATTTGGCCAAGCGCATCATTGTTCCACAGCAGAATGATGAGGGGAAGCTTATGCTCCACCGCTGTTCCCAATTCATTGAGGGTGTATTGAAAACCATAATCGCCGATCAGGGCGGCCACGGGTGTTTTGCCCACCCCGAATTTTGCGCCGATGGCCGCAGGCAACGCAAAACCCAAAGTGCCAAAGCCCACGGGATGAATCCAGGTGCGGGGGTTGTAAACAGGAAATATCTCATTGGCGGCATAGGCAATCTGCGTCATGTCAGAGGCAATGACGGTCTCTTCCGGCAGATGATCGCGGATAGTCTTGAGAACTGTGGTCAAGGTTTTACGCAAAGCGGACTCATCTGTTGGTGGCGACTTTTGACTTGTGGTTTTGGGCTTGGCATTGAGCTCGGCTGAGAGCTTTGCCAGTGCCTGTTCAGCATCAGCGAGAATAGCGATTTCAGCACTGTGCGGGCGAGCCAGAGATTCAGGATCGATATCAATGCGAATGAGGTTTTTGCTGATGATAAAATTGGAATTCCAAAAATCGGTTTCAGAAAGTTCTGAACCGACGCAGAGAATGGCATCTGAATTTGCGATGATGTTCTGAGTTTCGGGCATGCCCAAACGATAATCCCAGCACAGGGGATGATCAGCGCGCACGGCACCTTTTCCAGCCGTCGTGAGCAGGATGGGGCAGTTTAGTTTTTCGGCAATGGCTGTTGCGGCTTTTCCTGCGCTCAATGCACCGCCGCCCAAAATCATAAGGGGATGCTTGGCATTTTGCAGTTTGAGAGCGGCAGTTTTAATTTGGTCATCGTGCGGTCTTAGCCGCTGTGGCAATGCGGTTGCGGTCCAGCCTTCACCAGCAGGCGCATTGAACAAATCGAGCGGCACTTCGAGATAGGCGGGGCGCGGCCTTGCACTGGCAAAGCGTGCGAAGGAACTGGCGATCGCGTTTTGAATGTCTTTTGCGGTATAGGCTCTGGCGGCAAAGGATGTGACAGATTTGGCGGCCTGGTGCTGGCTGATCATTTCATGCAAGCGGCCACGCCCTTGGGCACTATCTACCATATCAAGCGCTGAAGAAATGACTAAGATATTGCTGCTATCGGACCAAGCTTGGCCCATGGGAGTTAGAATATTGAGAAGACCTGGGCCGGTGATGGTGAAACACACGCCGGGCTTGCCTGTAGCCCTTGCGAAACCATCAGCCATGAAGCCTGCACCTTGCTCATGGCGGGTGAGAATATGTTTGATGGCGGAGCGTGGCAAAGCCCGGTACATTTCAACATTGTGAACGCCTGGAATACCGAAGATGGTGCTCACGCCATAAGCTTCAAGCAGGCCGATGAGGGCTTCTCCAACAGAAAGTTCGGGTCGTTTTGTCATGATCTATCTCAAGCGTTGCGGGTGAATATCAGATTTTTTAAGGCCAGCATCCAAGACGTCAGAGGGGATGGCGTGTCCCTGCGCCAGAGCCGCTGCAGTTCGCGATAAGGCTGGAGCGGATTGAATGCCATAACCGCCTTGGCCGACGAGCCAGAAAAACCCATCCGTAGACGGATCAAATCCGATCACCGGCATACCATCTGGTGCAAAGGTGCGAAGGCCACCCCAAGAATGGTCAAGGTGAGTGACTTCAAGAGTGCTGGCATTCATTAAACGCTCAATGCCTTCGGCAATGGCCATGTCATCGGCATAGGCATCATGCGGTTCAACCGGAGTGGCATCTGCGGATGAAACCATCAGTTTTCCGCCTTGTGGTTTGGCATACCAAGTTTCACCATTGTCGGTGACCATGGGCCAGCTTGCGAAATCGGGATGGTTGGTGACGGGGACCACACCGATAGAACGGCGCTTCGGCGTTAGGCCTATGGGTTTTACGCCCGCCATTTTTGCCACCTCATCACCCCATGCACCTGCGGCATTGATGAGGGTGGGGGCGGAAAATTTTTGCGATGGCGTGGAGATGGTCCAGCGATTATTTTTGCGTTCGATCTGTTGAGCAGGTGCTGTGGTGATGAGTGCGCCACCTGCTGCTTTGAACAGACGCAAATAGCCGCGGTGTAGAAGATCAACATCGAGATCGCCTGTGTGATCGTCGAGAAAGCTGCGCTTGGCATAGCCTTGTTTTAAAATTGGAAAAAATTCTGTGGCGCGGGTTTCAGAAATTTCTTCCAACTCAGAACTGTGGGCGAGAAGTTTCTTCGTAAAATCTTCTTGGCCTTCAGCTTCTAAAAACAAAGAGGCACGATGCGTGAGCAATGGACCATCAGCAAAACCATCAGGTGGGTTTTTAAAAAATGCAGCGCTGGCTCTGGTGAAAGCCAACATGGGCGGCGGGCCATAATTGGGTTCATAACTTGCGGCTGATCTTCCGGTGGTGTGAAAGCCGGGACGATCTTCCATTTCGAGAATGACGACTTTGGCGTGGGATGCCAGATGCGCTGCAATTGACGCTCCCGCGATGCCTGCGCCTATTACAATATAATCATATTCGTTTTGCATCCAACATCCTTAGCGCACTGGCCCCTTGGCAGCATTATATAGTTCGCTATGGTATCAGCAGAACAGAGGAACTGCACCATGTCTAACTTTAATCAACCGGTTTCCGGTCTCGTTACGCCACGCTTTGGTGGATTGGCGACGTTTTTCCGCCTGCCCCATGTGGCTCTTGAACAGGCTGACGGAATTGATATTGGCGTGGTGGGCATTCCTTGGGATGGCGGCACGACGAATAGGCCCGGACCGCGCCATGCTCCACGCCAAATGCGCGATCAATCTGCGATGGTGCGGCGCATGCACCAGACCACGCATGTGGTGCCCTATGATTTGGCCAATGTGGCTGATTTAGGAGATTGCCCGGTGAACCCCGCCAATGTGGATGATGCCTTGGCGCGGGTTGAGAAATATTTCAAAGCGTTGGTAGCTAAGGGCATCAGGCCTTTATCGGGTGGGGGTGATCATTTGTGTTCGCTTCCAGTGCTGCGGGCTGTGGGTGCCAAGAAACCTGTGGCGATGATTCATTTTGACGCGCATTCGGATCTCTATGACAGTTATTTTGGCGGCTTCAAATTCACCCATGGCACGCCGTTTCGGCGCGCCATTGAAGAAGGAGTTTTGGATCCCAAGCGCACCATCCAAATTGGTCTTCGTGGTTCCATGTATGATCTTGATGATTTTGAATATGGTGCAAAAATGGGAGTGCGGATGATCCGCATCGAAGAAGCCATGGAAAAAGGCCCCAAGGCTATTATGGCCGAAGCGCGTAAGCTTGTGGGTGATGATGAGGTTTATGTGAGTTTCGACATTGATATGCTGGACCCGGTTTATGCGCCCGGCACCGGCACACCGGAAATTGGTGGTTTCACCACATTCCAAGCGCAACAAATGCTGCGCGAGCTTCGCGGGCTTAATATTGTGGGCGCCGATGTGGTTGAAGTCTCGCCGCCGTTTGATCCTTCAGGCCTGACGGCTTATGCGGGCAGTGTGATGATGTTTGAAATCATGTGTTCAATGGCCGAGGCTGTAGCCAAGCAGCGCAAATGATTAATGGCCTTTGTTACCCTGCATTCGGGCCTGTTGTTCGACCACCCGTTTTTTGGGAACCTCGGCGGCATCGGCGATTTTATAAATCAGCGATTCCTCACTTTTGTGTAATTCATTGTCGCAAATGGCGATATCCCATAGCAGGCCGATCAGCGTGGTTCGGTCTTCAATGCTGAGCAGTTCGGTGAGTTGGCGTGCTGCTTTTTGCAGGTGTTTATCGGTAAGGCCAGTGTTGGCGTAAGATAGGGCGAGTTTCAGCGTTTCGGGAGTGCAATTGTATTTTTGCTTCAGGTGGGCTTCCAGATGTTGCATTTCGACGTCACGAATTTTCCCATCTGCTGGGACGATTGAGCCTAAAACGGCAGCAAGCAAAAACTTGCGCTGATTCGGTTGCAATTTGGCAAAACCACTGGGTTGATCGAGTTTTGACATAATTTCAGCCATCAAGGCATGGCTTACGATTGTGCCCATTTCGGTATTAGGTGTTGTCATCAGAGTCCCCAGTCGATTCAATCTTCGATTTTATGATGTGTTGCAATTTTTAGCATAGATTGCAATGTACAGTTTTTGAGCAAAGACTGAATTCTATACTAAAGTGTAAAATATGGAAAATCCCCCCACCATAAAATTCCTTGGTCTGGCCGCTCCCAACAGTTGGCGCGGCGGTGCGCTGGTTTTTATTCTTGGGTTGTTGTCTGGCTTGGCCCTGCCGCCAGTTGGGGCCTGGTGGATTTTGGGTCTCACATTTCCCTTGTGCTTTGCCCTCATCCAGCGCCAAAACCCCACCAGTTTGCGGGCTATGTTTTGGCTGGGCTGGCTGTTTGGCTTTGGCTACTTTGTTATAGCTCTGCATTGGATTGGTTTTGCGTTTTTAGTTGATGCCAAGGCCTATCTTTGGATGATGCCATTTGCTGTTGGCGGATTGGCGGCGGGCATGTCGTTGTTCTGGGCTGGGGCTGTTGCCACAAGCCTCGCTTTGGCGAAACGCGGCCTGCCCTTATTTCTCATCGCGCCTTTTTGTTTTGCAGGCTTTGAATGGCTGCGTGGGCGTATTCTGACGGGATTTCCCTGGGCGGTTCCGGGCCTTGCTGCTGATGGCATGGGCGGAACAGTGCAATTGGCTTCGCTCATTGGTATGAATGGTCTCACACTGCTCATTGTGTTGTGGGCCATGGTGCCACTCGGATGGGCCAGAGGTGATCGGCTTTCACGCGGCTTTGCAGTTTTGATTGCGCTTGCTTTGCCGGCCAGTTGGATTTGGGGAGAAATGCGTATTGCGCAGCATCCAACCCAGTATATCGATGGTGAGATCGTGCGCATGGTGCAGCCTAATATTTCACAGAGCGATAAGTGGCGCGATGATAATGCGCGGGCCATTTTTGATCAGTTGCTTGAGCTGTCAGTGCGGCCAGCAAAGGCGCCTGTCACCGTTATTGTTTGGCCGGAATCGGCTGTGCCCTTTTTGATCGATGAAAGTGCTGAAGGGCAACGCGAATTACAGGGTGTGCTGGCTGGCGGTAAAATATTGTTGACCGGTGCAGTGCGACGATCATCCCCAGAAACAAGTGGGGGCGAGCCGCCGGATTATTTTACCAGTATCTTGGCTTTTGATGGCGAGGCGAAACTGATTGCGCATTACGATAAAAAACATTTGGTTCCGGGTGGGGAATATCTGCCGCTGGCTTGGTTGATCGAGCCGCTTGGGTTTCGCAAAGTGGTCAACCTGCCTGAGAGTTTCAGCAGCGGAATTGGGCCATCGGTGGTTGCAATCAAAGGTTTAGGGTCTGTGGCGATGCAGATTTGCTATGAAGCGATTTTTCCAGAGGCCTTGATGACGGCTGAGCGGCCTGATTGGATTTTAAATGTAACCAATGACGGTTGGTTTGGCAATTCGGCGGGGCCTTATCAGCATTTGGCACAATTGCGGTTACGGGCCATTGAACAAGGAGTGGGAATTGTTCGTGTTGCAAATACTGGTGTAAGTGCTATCATAAATGCAACTGGGGGTTATGAGATTCGCAGTGAGCTGGGTGCGGTGGCGGTGATTGACTCACAGATTCCGCATTCAGTTGAGGTGACTGTTTATGGACAGTTTGGCGACTTCACGTTGTTTGGTTTGATGGGGGTAATCTTTCTTTTTTCGGTTGTGTTGCGTCGGGTTGATAGGGTTTGAACAATGGTGTTGTCTGTAGTATCAATCTCTAGCAGCTGTAATCGATTTGGGGAAAGCGCTTATGGCAAAGCTCACGATAAAAATGAATATGAAGTTTAATGTCAGGCTGGGGGCAATTGGTCTGAGGATACTATGACAAAACGCGACCCTAATTATATTGACGTGCATGTTGGCTCTCGCATTCGTATGCGCCGACAATTGATCAACATGTCTCAAGAGAGACTTGGTGAACTGCTGGGTATTACCTTTCAGCAAGTTCAAAAATATGAAAAGGGTTCCAATCGAATCAGCGCCAGCCGCTTATTTTATGCGGCCAAAACTTTGGGTGTTCCGGTTCAATTTTTCTATGATGGTCTTCCCGATGTCGATCAATCTGGCGGTTTAAGCGAATCCAGTGCTGGGGATGATTTCTTGGCTTCGATGATGACGCCTGAAGGCATTCACCTCGCTAAAGCTTTCAAAGATGCAGACAGTGAATTGAAGCGCCGGATTATCGCTAATCTTGCGCGCATGGTGGTTGATCTTAAAACCTAAGCTCTGTTTTTTCGCACATGGGTCAATTGTCGCGCATGGGTCAAGCATGGGTTTTGGCTTGACCTGTTTCTTGCGTCCTGTCATGAAGAACATTATCGGTATAAAGATTCCTTTATATAGATTTATGTTGGCCAAACATATTGGTTATTCTTGGGAGCTACCATGGCGAGAAGTTCTTATCTTTTCACGAGTGAATCCGTATCCGAGGGGCATCCCGACAAGGTGTGCGACCGGATTTCTGATGAAGTTGTTGATCTCTTTTTCCGCGAAGCGCTGGAACAAGGCATGGACCCGTGGACCGTGCGGGTGGCCTGCGAAGTTTTGGCCACGACCAACCGGGTGGTGATCGCAGGCGAAACCCGTGGACCTGCTTCGGTGACGCATGCGAAAATTGAAGCTGTGGCACGGGCTGCAATTAAGTCGATCGGCTACGAGCAATCTGGGTTTCACTGGAACACTGCAAAAATCGAAATTCTGCTGCATGGGCAATCGGCTGATATTGCCGTTGGTGTTGATTCTGCCGCGCATAAAGATGAAGGGGCTGGTGATCAGGGCATTATGTTTGGTTTTGCCTGTGATGAAACGCCAGACCTGATGCCAGCCCCACTTTATTATTCACAACGCATTTTACAATTGCTGGCCGAAGCGCGGCACTCTGGTGCGGCCAAGCAATTGGGCCCTGACTCGAAGAGCCAGGTGACAGTGAAATATAAAAACGGCAAGCCCGTGGGTGCCACACAAATTGTGGTTTCGCATCAGCATGTCGATGAGAGCATGACATCGAAAGATGTTTTGAAGCTGGTCACTCCTTATGTGAAGAAAGCTCTGCCTAAAGGTTGGATCACCAAAGACACAGTTTGGCATGTGAACCCTACTGGCAAGTTCTATATCGGTGGACCCGATGGTGACTCTGGTCTCACGGGCCGTAAGATTATTGTGGATACTTATGGTGGTGCTGCCCCGCATGGCGGTGGTGCCTTCTCTGGTAAAGACCCAACCAAGGTTGATCGGTCAGCGGCTTATGCCGCGCGCTATTTGGCCAAAAATGTGGTTGCGGCCAAGCTTGCCAAGAAATGCACCATTCAATTGTCTTATGCGATTGGCGTGTCGCAACCTTTGTCAGTCTATGTCGATACGCATGGCACGAGCAAAGTTGATGATGCTAAAATCGAGAAGGCCTTGCGCAAGGTGATGGACCTTTCTCCACGTGGCATTCGCACGCATCTGGATCTCAATCGCCCGATTTATGCGCGTACCGCAGCTTATGGCCATTTTGGCCGCAAGCCTGCCAAGGATGGTGGCTTCTCATGGGAGAAGACCGATTTGGTTGACGCTCTTAAAGCGGCGGTGAAGTGAGCTCCTTAAGACCGGTTTTTCAATTTTATGGGCGGCGCAAGGGGAAACCTTTGCGCCGTCATCATGTTGGCTTGATGGAGAGTTTGCTGCCGCAAGTGGCCGTGGATTTGGCCACGCCATTAAAGGGAGCAAGCCCGCGCTGCTGGTTGGAGATTGGTTTTGGTGGGGGCGAACATCTTGCCCATCAAGCAACTCTCAATCCCGATGTTACAATTCTGGGGGCTGAGCCTTATCTCAACGGTGTGGCCAAGCTTATGGCTGAAATTGAGGAGCATAAGCTCACCAATGTGCGGGTGCATTATGGCGATGCACGTTTTCTTTTGGAGGCATTGCCAGAGCAATGCCTAGAACGGGTCTACCTGCTTTATCCTGACCCATGGCCAAAGGAGCGCCAGAAAAAACGACGGTTTGTAAATCCAGAGAATCTCGCAGAAATTCACCGCGCATTGAAAGCTGATGGGCAATTTTGGTTTGCCAGCGATATTGAAGCTTATGTTGAATGGACCCGTGAACACGTGAACGCTCATGCGGGCTTTGCTGAAGAGGGTGATGCTGCAGTTCCGTTTGAAAACTGGATTCGCACCCGTTATGAAGCCAAGGCAGTGCGCGAGGGGCGAGGCTCGGCTTATTTGCGCTTTAGAAAAGTGGCACTTTGATTTCTCTGGTTTAAACCGCCTCTTTTCAAACTAATGCAGCGCCATTAATTATATTTCCATGGATGTCGAATCACCTGGTGCGCAAGTTGCGGCATTGCCGTTTCGAGAACGTGGCAAACGTATTCAAATTCTTTTGATTACGTCGCGCGAATCTCAACGCTGGATCATCCCCAAGGGTTGGCCAATGGTTGGCCTGAAAGATTTTAACGCCGCCAGGCGCGAAGCCTTTGAAGAAGCGGGGATCAAGGGGCGCATCACTAAAGCAGCAGTCGGGTGCTATGATTATAGCAAGCGTCAAGGCGGCGGTGTGGTTCTGCCGTGCAATGTGGTCATTTATCCGCTTCGGGTGACCAGCCTTTTATCCACATGGATGGAAAAACATCAACGCAGCCGAGCGTGGTTTGAGGTGGCCGAAGCCGTCAATCTGGTGCAGGAACCTGGCTTGAAAGACATTATTCGTAATTTTACGCCGTAAGCAGAGACCCTAAAAGAAAACCCGTCATCTGATTGAGATAACGGGTTTCTATTTGGTTGCGGGAGCCAGATTTGAACTGACGACCTTCAGGTTATGAG
>JANYGE010000016.1 GCA_025362535.1 Hyphomicrobiales bacterium | reverse complement strand
GCGATGCGACGGCCTCCAGCATTCTGCAGCAGATTGCGAATGAGCGTGGTTTTACCGGCCCCTAAAAAACCGGTAATCACCGTTGCGGGAATTTTTGCGGTCATAGTGAGCTTAAATCCTTTTGGTAGCGGTCGAGCGCGTAACCCAATAGTAAGCCCATCACACACCAGAATGCCGCGGCAGCGGCGATAGAGTTTGCTACGAACTCACCTGCTAGCCCTGGTGGAACTGTTGTTGCTGTTTCTGGTGCAACAGGAGCCCCGATGATATGTGGCAAAGCAATGAGAATGACGGCCGCGATTTTGGCCCAGAGTTCTGGCCGCATCACAATCAGATATATAGCAAGTGATGTTGCAGCAATGGTTCCGACCCACCAAATCTGGCGGCTCAGCAAATCAGCCACCGGCATGCCGGGAACTTCAGGTGGCAGACCAGCAGCGGGAGCAACAGCTACCGCCAAAAATCCGCAGACACCCCAGATGAGACCATTTTGTTTGGTGATGGGAATTCCAGTTAGGAATGAGACGCCCGCCATCATGGCAGCAAATCCTGCACCGGCTAGCAAGGACGCCGCTGTTGTAAACAAGGTTCGCTCCAAACCTTCAGCTGGTTCCCATTCTGCGCGCCCTTCACCCGAGCACATTTTCATACCCGGCATATTTTCGACGCAGGGTTTTGACGCTTCAGCTATGGCTGCTGCTTCAGGTTCGGATGCGTGTTCATAAACTTCACCCTGCAAGATGAGAGGAGTGAGGCGAACATGCTGAATGCCTGCCAAGACAAGGCCAGCCAGCATGCCTGCGACCAAAGTCGCAAGGACAATTTTACCTATCATAATGGTTTATCCCGTTAGTGGCAGGGAAAGCCGATGGTGTGGCGGGTATTATGCGCAGCATTATGGGCAGCGCTGATATGAGAAAGCCCAACCGTGAAAATAATTGAGGCACCCAAAAACAGGCAAATAAGCCCGGCGCTGATCCGTGTTGAAACTGAAACCGAGTTCCGAATTACATTTGTGGTCATGTCACCCTCCGTGAGACCGAGTTTTTGGACGGATACGCCCATTTTGCTCGGCAGGTCTCCTGACTTGCGGGTCTATGGTCGTGAAGCGCCTTCCCAGTTTCCCAGTGGCATTAACTTCAAAACCTCACCGCTCACAGTTGCGGGGGCAGTCACGGTTTCGGCCCCTTTTGGGTCGTCCTCACCGTATTCCCTCTTAGGCCCCTCACATATAGTTTCGGGGCACCGAACAGGTCTTATTTGGCAGGAGTTTAGCTGCGCCGTCAACTCAATTCCGAAGATAGAGAGTTTGTAAGCGACAAAATTAACTGAGTTTATACCAGCTATGGGCCTAAGAAGTCTTTGGGATCCGTAAATTTGGGTGTGGGATGCAACCGACAACGCAAAAATCTGGTGGCGAAATAGTTGCCGTGATCAAGGCAAGTCGAGGTGTTTTCATCTCAACTTGGTTTTTCAGTTGTATTGTCAACATTCTTATGCTGACTGGTTCGCTGTTCATGCTGCAGGTTTATGACCGGGTTATTCCCTCAAGTTCAGTGCCAACTCTGGTGGCCTTATCGCTGATTGTATTGGTTCTCTATGCTTATTATGGTCTGCTTGAATATGTGCGCACAAGATTACTGGTGCGTATTGGGCGGCGCATAGAAGAATCGTTGGGGGGCCGCGTGTTTGATGTGGTTGCCGGACTTGCGTTACGCAAAACTGGCAATGCAGGTGGCCAACCTGTGCAAGACCTTGCAACAATCCGTCAGTTTCTTGGTGGCCAGGGGCCGCTGGCATTTTTAGATATGCCGTGGGTTCCAATTTATTTGTTTGTGGTGTTTCTGCTGCATTGGATTCTTGGTGTTGTTTCAGTGATATCGGCCTTGATCATTTTCGTTTTGGCACTGCTGACCGAGCGATCAACACGAGGCCCGATGGCCAGTGCTAATCTGGCTTCCAATCGTGCTACGGTGATGACGGATGAAGCACGCCGCAATGCCGAGGCCTTGCATTCGCTTGGCATGAAAGGCGCCATGCGCAAGCGTTGGCTTGCCACGCAGAACGAAGCTTTAGATTTCCAGACGCGGGCCAATGATGCGGGGGCCACCTATAGCTCTATGTCGCGCGTCTTTAGAATGATCGTGCAATCTAGCATGTTGGCGGCTGGTGCCTATCTTGCCATCAAACATGAAATTTCCGGCGGTTCGATTATCGCGTCTTCGATTATTATGGGTCGGGCCTTGGCTCCAGTTGAGCAAGCGGTGGGCAATTGGCAACAGTTTTTGGGTTTCCGCAAAGCTATGGACCGGTTGAGCAAAGTTTTAGATGCCGTACCTGCTGAGCCAGAGCGCATGGCCTTGCCTCATCCTGTGGGTTTGCTTGAGGTTGAAAACCTGGCTTTGTTAATGCCCGGTGCTGATAAGCCGATCTTGCAGGGCGTTTCATTTGCGGTGAAGCCCGGGCAGGGGCTTGGTATTATCGGACCAACGGGAGCCGGAAAATCAACACTGGCCCGGGTTATCGTTGGTTTGCTGCCACCAGCGCGCGGCTCGGTGCGGCTCGATGGCGCAACGCCTGATCAACGCAGCACTGATGAGCTTGGCAAAATGATTGGCTATTTGCCGCAAGACGTTCAGATTTTTGATGGCACTGTGGCCCAAAACATTTCTCGCTTTAGTGAAAGCCCTGATGCGGAGAAAATTGTTGAGGCGGCAAAGCTTGCTAATATTCATGATTTTATTATGCGCTTGCCGCAAGGCTATGACACGCCGCTTGCTGAGAGTGGAAACCGCTTATCTGCTGGGCAAAAGCAGCGTGTAGCTTTGGCGCGCGCCTTGTTTGGCGATCCAGTTTTATTTGTGATGGATGAGCCCAATTCAAATCTCGATGCTGATGGTGAACTGGCTTTGGACAGCGCTATTCGCGCCAGCCTCAGCCGTGGGGCTGCTGTGGTGGTGGTGGCGCATCGCCCAAGTGCTTTGCACGCAATGAAAGATCTTTTGGTTTTGGCCAATGGTCAGGTTGCGGCTTATGGCTCGCGCGATGATATCCTCAAGAAGGTTGCCGGAAAACCACTGGGGCCAGCCCCAACTCTTTCGACGCAAACTGCCAGCTCGATCCAACTTGTTCCCCAAACGCGGAATTGAATTTATGAAGCCGATCAATACCGAAAAATCTCTGCGCAGCACCCAATTGCTTGGCTATGGCAGTTTGGTGGCGATGCTCGCGATATTTGGGGCATGGACGGCATTTGCCAATTTGAGTGGTGCCGTGATTGCGCCTGCTACAATAGTTGCTGAATCATATTCCAAAAAAGTGCAGCACCGCGAAGGCGGCAATGTTCTCAAAATTCTAGTCAAAGACGGCGATGATGTGGAGGCTGGGCAAGACCTGGTCTTGCTCGACCCCACCGAAATCAAGGCAGAGCTTGGCATTGTAACCAATCAGCTGAATGAGCTTTCGATCAAGAAAGTTAGGCTCTCTGCCCAGCGTGATGGGTCGCCCAAATTGGAACTGCCTGCATCAATGCAAGCCAGCGTTACAGATCCGGTTGTGACGGAAATATTGACCGGGCAGCGGCATTTGCTTGAATCGACTTTGCAAACAGCGACGAGCAAGAAGGAACAATTGAAAGAACAATTGGGCCAGTTGCAAGATCAAATTGGTGGCATTGAATCGCAAATTTCTTCTAACAAAAAACAGTTGGATTTAATTGCATCTGAAGTTGATAATTTGCGAAAGCTGCAGGCGCAGGGTTTGGTTCCGGTGAGCCGGGTCTCTGCAATGGACCGTGAGTCAGCGAGGCTTGATGGTGAGCTTGGCCAGTTTACTGCCAGCAGGGCAGCAGCAGAGGCGAAGATTGGCGAGGTGAAACTGCAAATCATCCAAGTGGATGAAGACCTGCGCAATCAAGCCTTGACTGAACTTCGTGATGTCGATGCTAAAATAGCTGAACTCGAACAGCGCGAGGTTACCGCAGCTTCCAGGCTTTCCCGGATGTCGATCAAAGCACCAATTACTGGCACGATCTATCAACTTACGGTGCATACTGATGGCGGGGTGGTGGCACCGGGTGAAACTTTAATGATGATTGTGCCGAAGGCCGATGATCTGGTTCTGCAAGCGCAAGTTACCCCTAATGATATTGACCATGTGCATTTGGGGCAGGCGGCACATATTCGGTTTACGGCTTTTAATTCTCGGCTTACGCCAGAGATTTCAGCTGAGGTAACGCAAGTTGCCGCCGACACATCGCGCGCTGATACGCAGTCACCACCATTCTATGCGATACGTCTTACAATTTCTGCTGTTGAACTTGCGAAGCTCGGTGATAATAAATTGAAGCCCGGCATGTCGGCTGAAGCGTTTATTCAAACAGAATCACGCTCACCATTTTCCTATTTAATTCAACCATTGATGGATCAATTCTCACACGCAATGCGCGAAAGCTGAGCCTTTCGCCGTTAAGGATTTGTTAGGTTTAAATACCCGTTTTTGGAAACGGAGTTTTAACCCTAACGCTTCATGATGGATTTCATGAAAGTTCGTAGCGTAACATTTGCGTTTGTTAGTTCTGTGTTTCTTGCCGCGTTGGGCGCAACTTCCAGCTCTACATTCGCCACTTCTCTTGCAACCAATCCGCTTGCAACGCAGGCCTATGCTGCGTTGACTGACGGGGACAATGATCGAGCCATCGCGCTTTATTCGCAAGCGATTGAATCGCGCGAATTATCACCAGAGCTGTTGGCTAACTCTTTGTTGAATAGAGCCTTGGCCTATCAACAGCAAAACCAACAGGTTTTAGCCATTGATGATTATACAGCCGCTTTGAGCCTCGATGCGATGTCTGCTGATTTGCGCGCGACAGCACTTTATAATCGTGGGTTATCACAGCAAAAACTTTCCATGCTGACATTGGCGATTGAGGATTTCACCAGCGCTTTGATGCTCAACCCCACATTTGCACATGCCTTTTTGAGCCGTGGTAATGCTTTACGTGATAGTGGTCAGCTCTTATTTGCGCTTTCCGATTTTGAACGCGCGTTGAAATTTAACCATCCAGATCCAGCGCGGGTGTATTTCAGCCAAGCGCAAACATACGAATTGTTGCAGCGCCCGATTGATGCGCGCCGTTCATTGGAGGCTGCTCTTTCGGCCAATCCAAATTTTGTTTTGGCACGCGAAAAACTGGCGGCCCTTGATGCCACTTATCCGGGTAGTGTGGAAACGGCTTATGTTGATGCCGATCCGATTTTAACCGGTTCGATTTCATTGACTGGTGGAAACACATTGGTGCACAAACCAGATTTGCCAAAAGGTGTTGAACCTCCCGCCGAGTTACTTGCGGCAACGTCGACCAACAATCCTGTTGTCAAGCTTGCTGGCGTTAAGAAGCTCTATACAGATCGAGTGCCGCAAAGCGCTGAGCCAGAGCCTGCTGCTGTATCTACTGCTGATGCACCAGAAGCTGAAGCTGAGAAAATAATTGAAGTGGCTTCAGTGCCAGAGATTCCGGCTCCTCTATCAAAAGAGCCAAGTACGGTTGCTGAGCCAGAGCTTGCTGAACCAGAACTTGTTGAGCCAGAAGTTA
>JANYGE010000074.1 GCA_025362535.1 Hyphomicrobiales bacterium | reverse complement strand
TGCACCTTTAGCAGCAAGTCACAAAACACCGTGCCGATTTCAATCAGAGTTCCCTCATTCACCAATGCAATATGATTTTGGTTTTGCGGGCTGGATTTTACTTCGCGGGCCACGCGTTGCTGCACATCACCATCAGTTTTGCGTGCCCGTGCGGCCACGCGGGTGGCGAGAATTTCTGGAGAGGCGGTGATTTCGACGATCAGATATTTTGCAAATTAATCCGCGATTGTTGCAAGAGTAGTGCGCGAAACATTGACGGCCACCAGCCTTTCTTGGACCAGATAGGTTTCGATTATTTTGGGTATGCCATAGTAAAGCCCATGGGCCTGCCAGCAAGACGAGTGTGCCCGTCATAAAACCCGAACACCCTCACGCCACACCCGCCTCACCACGGGCCGCCCGGTTTTCACACTGACCTGCACAAGATCAGCCCGCTTGCCCAGCGCAATCTCACCGCGATCAGTTAAGCCGACTGTCTTTGCTGGGCCAGCAGTTACGAAATAAATCGCTTGGGAAAGTGATATTGAGTCAACCTGTGCGGCAAGCGTGAAGGCGGCTTGCAGCAGGCTGGCTGGCACATAGTCGGATGAGAGAATATCAAGGCAACCCATCTCGGCAATTTCAATGGCTGAAATATTTCCGGAATGTGAACCGCCACGCACCACATTTGGAGCCCCCATTAAAACCGCGAGGCCCTGATCATGCGCGGCTTTTGCCGCCGCAAGCGAAGATGGAAATTCTGCAATAATGGCACCATCACGCACCGCTTCATCGACATGCTCGATAGTGGCATCATCATGGCTGGCGACGCTGATATTGATCGAGCGGGCAAGTTCAATAATGCGCTGCTTATTGGCTTCAGCATATTCCTGCTGCATCAAAAGTTTTTCCGCAATATAGGCATCAATTTTTTCCGGCAGAATGAGTTTCTTGCCAAGGTAATATTCTTTAAACTTATCCAGACTGGTAAATTGGCGCGCTCCCGGGGTGTGATCCATCAATGAAATAAGCTGGGTGCCACCTTCAGCAATGGTGCGCAAGGCGGCTTCCAATGTGTCAGGGCAGGGCAGCTCACAGCGCAAATGAATGAGATGATCAGCCCGAAGTTCACCACGGCTCTGGGCCTTGTGAATTGCTGCGGCAAGTTTTTCACCTTGTCTGGCGGATACATCACTGGGGTCAAATGATCCGGCCCGCAAGGCATTAAACACCGTGGTAATTCCTGCCGCTGCAATCTGCGCATCATGGGCAATCACGGCAAATTCCACCGGCCATTCAACTCCGGGCCGTGGTTGAAAATGGCTTTCGAGATGATCGGTATGAAGCTCGACCAAACCGGGAATAAGATAATCCCCCTCCAGATCATCGCCGGATTGGCCAGAACCCTGATCAATCGCCGTGATAAGGCCATTGCTGCTGGCGAGAGATCCGCTGATGGTTTCGTCACCGAGTACGAGCTGTGCATTGGTGAGTGTGAGAGTTTTGCTCATGTCGATGTGGTCCGCAATGTTGATCGAATGGGGAATTGTTCTTCGAAGATGAAATTCGCGCCGGGTGCTGGTTCAACGAAGATGGAAAGCGAATCGATTTTCAGGCTGCGCCCAATGACCGGCGCAAAATGTTTGCGGGCTTCCGGCAAAAGCCATTCCAGATCAGCTGCGGCAAGCGTCTTCGTGAGCGAGAAATGCAAGTTGAAATCTTCGAAAACATAGGGATAGCCCCACGCGTCCAAATATTTTCGCTGGCGTTCACTTAAGCCAATTCTGCGCCGGGCCAGCCTGTCTTCATCTTCTTCGTCACGAAACTCATCAAGCTCCCGCACACAGCGATCAGCCAATTGCGCGACGGTGATTTGTCTCTGCTCTGGCACCAAAGCAATAAAGCCATGCTCAGCCGTCAGCGTGAGCTTGGCAATTGTGAGTTGATTTAATTGCTTGGCCAATTGTTGGGTCTTTTCGCCCAAGACAGTGCGTCGTTGGCCGGGCTTCAGAGAAAAGGGTGCCTTGAGCGTGGCATGAAAGCCATAGCGCATGGGCTCACTGGTGGCAGCAGCCAGATCACTTATGGCAGGTTGCGGCACGCTTTTGTCACCATAAGCGGTCCGGCCCAACCAAGAGGAACCCAATGTGTCGAACAGGCTTGCCTGTTGCGGCGCAAAATATATGGCATAGCGCATCATCACACCATGATGCGCCGTAGCTGTTGCGATATGATGTCAACAATCGCCACCGCCGCAATGACCATCAACATGATGGCGGCATGGCCAATCTAGGTGTCATGACCAATCTTGACCGGGCGCGATCTTCGCCAATCAAACAAGGCCTCTTCATCGGTTTCTTCTGGCCAATAATAGCTGGAGCGATACATAAAATGGTGCAGCGATGCCCGGTGATGCGGATGTTCACTCGGATTGATTCTGCTAAATGCTGCAATGTTTGAAAATTGGCCTATTTTTGAATAAGCGATATCGGCATAGCGATCAGTATAGCTGTAATCGCCTATTGTGCTTTCAACATTGCGGGTTCCTTCGCCGAATTCAACGAAATGCCCGACCTTACTGTTGCGAACATCCACATTTGGATGGAGCACTGGATCTCTGGAAAGTTTTGGCAAGGTAGTTAAGCAATTCACTTAATTTCGAATCTGCAAACCTATCCCGCTTCGTCATGAAGGTCTCGTGACGAGATCAGGCTCATGCGCCAAAGATAGAACTTGATCCAGATCAAAGACGTGATGCATCATCATGTTCATAAAACATGCAAACGATGAAGGATCAGGCAATGAAAAATTTAATCAGCAACGTTAAACTCTTGGGCTTTGCCGCTATTTTGGGCCTTGTCACGGGCCTGATGAGCGGAGCGGCCCGTGCTGATGGCGATAGTGTCAAGGGTGAGCTGGTCTTTAAAAAATGTGCCGCTTGCCATTCGGCAACGGATAAAACCAATAAGGTTGGGCCTTATCTGTTTGGCGTTGTTGGGCGCAAAGTTGCGATAGCGGATGGCTATAGCTATTCGGATGGCATGAAAGAATATGCGGCGACAGGAGCTGTTTGGGATGAGGCGGCCCTCAATACCTATCTCGAAGCGCCAAAAACCATTGTTCCAAAAACCAAGATGGGATTTGCTGGAATAAAAGAAGAAGCCCAACGCGCTGATCTCATTGCCTATCTCAAAAGCAAAATGTGAGATTAACCGACTTTTGTTGTGGCTAAACCGCCTTGGCGTGTTTGTTTTTTACACCTGTGTAATAAACGTCGAAAGCTGAGGCCACGCTGCGCAGGAACAAGCGATGTTCGGATGGAACATGCAAAACCGATTTTTCAAGAGAGGCCAAGCCAGCACTAAGTGCGGGTTGCAGACGCAGCAGGCTTTCCGCAAGTACCTCGCTATCAAAGCCATGCTGTTTGGCAAGCGCAGCATAATCCACAGAAAAATCGCACATGATTTTCTCGATAATGCGTGCGCGCATTTTGTCTTCGGCGGTGCTGATCAGACCTCGCGTAATGGGAGATTTTTGCAGGGCGATAGCTTCCGACCATGTCAACGTATCGCGCGCCGCTTGGGCAAAACCCTGCGGAAATTCTGAAATGGCTGAGGCCCCAAAGGCGATGAGCGCATCGGCCGTATCGGTGGTATAGCCTTGAAAATTGCGCCGCAGTTTTCCAATGGATTGGGCTTTGGCCAAAGCATCATCGGGCAGGGCAAAATGGTCAAGTCCAATGGCCACATAGCCCGCTGCGACAAGCTCCTGTTCAATGATCGTGGCCTGTTCATAACGCTCAGAAACGCCGGGAAGATCGGCATCAGAAATCATGCGTTGATGTTTTTTGAACCATGGCACATGGGCATAGCCAAAAACCGAAATGCGGTTGGGGCGAAGCTCGGCTGTCTGTTGTGCGGTTTTTCGAACACTGGCGACGGTTTGCGCTGGCAAGCCATACATGAGATCAAAGTTGATAGAGTCAAAGCCTGCTTCACGCAACAGTGCAGTTGCATGGGCGACAAGCCCATAAGGTTGCAGGCGGTTAATTTTCATCTGCACCGGAATAGCAAAATCCTGCACGCCAAAACTGATCCGCGTGAACCCGAGCCCCGCAAGTTCGAAGGCGCGTTCACGCGTGATCCCGCGCGGGTCTGACTCTAAGGCTACTTCAGCATCTTGCGCCAAACCGAAATGATCGCGGATAGAGGTTAAGACGCACGCGATATCGCGGCTCTCCAAATAAGTTGGAGTGCCACCGCCAAAATGCAGATGCTTAACCTGACCTTTTCCAGCCCCGCTCAACGCGCCGCTGCGGATGATGTCGCGCTTGAGACTTTCAACATAGGATGTAGCGCGCTCATAAGAATTGGGAACTGACGTGTGACAGCCGCAATACCAGCACAGCTGCTGGCAAAACGGGATATGCACATAGACCGACAAGCTGGCCTGCGCTGGCAAATCCACCAACCACTGATCAGCAAGCTCTCCAGAAAACCCATCTTGAAACTGAGCGGCAGTTGGATAGCTGGTGTAGCGCGGCACGTCTTGTAAGGCGAAGGGAATAAGGTTTTGATCCATATATTTTATTTCACGTTCAAAACTGTCCACATGCCAGCCATGAAATGACCTGGCACGTTGCAATAGAGAATATAATTGCCGGGTTTGAGATCGAGAGTAAGCGAGCCTGATTTAGTGGGATCAAGTTCAGACACTTCGCCCAAATCATGGGCGGCTTCTTCATCCACCCGATTTTCGTTGGCGATGAACGGCAGCACCACATTCTCATCAGCAATCGGTGCGACCAGCATTTCATGGATGGTTTCTTTGGAATTATTAGTGACTTCAAACCTAACTTTGCCGGCAGCCACACTCTTCTGATCAACATCAACACCCATGATGGCCATTTTCATATTGGCATGCATGCCCATGCCCATCATCATGGATTTGCTCATGTCCATCATGCCGCCCTTATCCCAAAGCGAAACCTTAATGGTAGAATCTGCGCGCGCCGGAACTGCCACCATCATGGCCAGTGACGCAGCGATAAGACATGCGGATAAATTTGATTTGGACATTTGAAACTCCTCAAGACATTAAACACTGTCGCCATAACACCTAGGCTTGGCATAGGGTTGCCGCTTTGACGTGGATCAAGATGACTCGCTTTTGCTATTGCTGCGTGCGCAGGGCTTCGGCGATGCGCGAAAAATGCTTCATCAACAGGAATTCTGTTTGCGGTTCTGCCTCGATTTGTCGAAGTGCTTTATTCATGCAGGCGAGCCAAGCATCGCGCTCCAAGGTTCCAATTTCGAGATGGGCATGGATCGTCCTCACATTGGAATTGCGATGATGCTCGAAGTAAAGCTGTGGTCCACCTAGAAATCCTGAGAGAAATTCAAACTGCGCCTCACGGGCATGGGCAATGCCGTGGCCCCGATTATGCATCACCAATAAGGGTTTCCCAACTGGGTCGCACTCAACCAGATCATAAAACGCCTTCACCAGATTTTGGACACCCAATTCACCACCCAGCAATTGATAAGGTGAAGTGTTATTTGGTTGTGGCATTCCCGATAAATCCTGACTGTTGGTCTCAGTTCCAAATTATCGTTAGGTAATTTTACGGCATTGATCTGGATCAATGCAGAGTTTACGCAGA
This sequence comes from Hyphomicrobiales bacterium, assembly GCA_025362535.1. GTDB lineage: Bacteria > Pseudomonadota > Alphaproteobacteria > Rhizobiales > Aestuariivirgaceae > Aestuariivirga. The sequence goes on along the minus strand of JANYGE010000074.1, from coordinate 4,136 downwards.
ACATTCAATTCTTGGGCATTAAATGTGAGGGTAGGGGACGCATGAACGGGTATGCATTGCTTGCGAAATTGGTTTCGCTGGGTAGTATCGTCTTAATCGCTATTTTACTCGCAGGATTTGGCCATGATACGGGCTATATGATTCATGCGAGCATGATTGCGGTAATTGCTTTTGGCTTTTTCATTTATTACGCGCGAAGTTTTTCATTTGCGGCAGCGGGAGTACCACTCCAAGCGACTGAAGACACCTATCTCGATAGCGTGATTCAGGCGGGCCTTATCGCCACGGTCTTCTGGGGGGTTGCTGGCTTTCTTCTCGGCGTGGTGATCGCTTCGCAACTCGCTTGGCCCATACTCAATTTTGATTTGCCGTGGACGTCATTTGGCCGCCTGCGGCCCTTGCACACTTCGGCTGTGGTTTTTGCCTTTGGTGGTAACGCTCTTATCGCGACCAGTTTTTATGTGGTGCAGCGCACCTGCCGCACACGTCTGGCGCTTGGAAATTTGGCCTGGTTTGTGTTCTGGGGTTACCAGATTTTTATCGTTCTTGCGGCAACTGGTTATCTCTTGGGGATCACTGAGTCGCGTGAATATGCTGAACCAGAATGGTATGTTGATCTTTGGCTCACCATAGTCTGGGTTGCCTATTTCCTGGTGTTTTTTGGAACGCTGTTGAAGCGCAAAGAACCCCATATCTATGTGGCAAACTGGTTCTATCTCGCTTTTATCTTCACCATTGCGATGTTGCATATTGTTAACAATCTCTCGGTGCCCGTTTCATTCTTGGGTTCAAAAAGTTACTCGCTGTTCTCGGGCGTGCAAGATGCGTTGATCCAGTGGTGGTATGGCCATAATGCGGTTGGCTTCTTCCTCACCGCAGGTTTCCTCGGCATGATGTATTATTTCGTGCCAAAGCGTGCAGGCCGTCCGGTTTATTCTTATCGGCTTTCGATCGTGCATTTCTGGTCGATCATATTTCTCTATATCTGGGCTGGCCCGCATCACTTGCATTACACAGCCCTTCCCGATTGGGCGCAAACCTTGGGCATGGTGTTCTCGGTGATGCTGTGGATGCCCTCATGGGGCGGCATGATCAACGGATTGATGACCCTGTCTGGCGCTTGGGACAAGCTGCGCACAGATCCGGTGTTGCGCATGATGGTGATGTCTGTCGCCTTCTATGGCATGGCCACTTTCGAAGGCCCAGTCATGTCGATCAAATCAGTGAATTCGCTCAGCCATTACACTGATTGGACCATTGGCCATGTGCATTCCAGCGCGCTTGGCTGGGTAGGCATGATCAGCTTTGCTGCGGTCTATGATTTGGTGCCAAAGCTTTGGCATAAGTCAGGGCTTTACAGCATGCGGCTGGTGAGCTGGCATTTCTGGTTGGCCACTCTGGGCATTGTTCTCTACGCCTCCTCGATGTGGGTTTCCGGCATCATGCAGGGCTTGATGTGGCGCGAATATGATAGCCAAGGCTTCCTGGTTTACTCATTCGCCGAGTCGGTGGCCGCCATGCATCCCTATTATATCATTCGCATGCTGGGTGGATTGCTGTTCCTGCTTGGCGCGCTGATCATGGTCTATAATCTCATTCGCACCATTAGCGGACCTAAAACCAGCATGGCCCGCGCCAATTCGCCAGCACTTGCAGTCTGATTGAGGGAAGATAATGTTTAATCATTCAACCATTGAACGCAACGCTACCCTGCTGCTGGTGTTGGGCCTCCTCACCGTCGCGGTTGGCGGCATTGTTGAAGTCGTGCCGCTGTTTTATCTGCAAAACACCATTGAAAAAGTTGAAGGCATGCGGCCCTATACGCCACTCGAATTGGTGGGCCGCAATATCTATGTGCGTGAAGGCTGTTATGTCTGCCACAGCCAAATGATCCGCCCGTTCCGCGATGAAACCGAACGCTATGGCCATTATAGCTTGGCAGCTGAATCGATGTTTGATCATCCATTCCAATGGGGCTCAAAGCGCACCGGGCCAGATCTGGCACGCGTCGGCAATAAATATTCTGATGATTGGCACCGTGAACATCTCACCAATCCGCGCTCGGTTGTGCCTGAATCGGTTATGCCGGGCTATTCATTCTTGAGCCAAACCGATGTCGATACACGATATATGGATGAGCATTTGATCGCTAACCGAAGAGTGGGTGTTCCGTATACGGATGATATGATCGCCAATGCTAAAATCGACTTGGCTGCACAAGCCACCGATAGTGGCGATGGTGCTGAGGACCTGCTCAAGCGTTATCCAAAGGCCCAGATTCGGGACTTTGACGGGCAGCCCGACAAGTTGACTGAAATGGATGCACTTGTGGCTTACTTGCAGATGTTGGGAACCCTTGTAGATTTCTCAACCTTCAAAGCCGAAGCAGAATCACGGTGAACCACATGACAACTTATGAGGCGTTACGTCACTTTGCCGATAGCTGGATGCTTCTTGGTTTTAGCGTGTTCTTCCTTGCCATGCTGGTGTTTGTGTTCCGCAAAGGATCACAAAGCCAATATGATCAAGTATCTCGCATTCCCCTTCAAGATGACGAAAAGGTTTGAGCAACATGGCCAAACGTGAACTAGATGATGTGACCGGCACCGAAACCACGGGGCATGAATGGGATGGGATCAGAGAACTCGATACGCCCATGCCGCGCTGGTGGTTATGGACCTATGCAGCCTGTGTTATTTTCGCAGTAGGCTATGTGATTGCTTATCCAGCAATACCGCTGATCCACGGGGCCACGCCTGGCTTGCTTGGCTATACGAGTCGCGGTGCACTCCAGCAGGAAGTTGCAGATGCGCGTTTAGCGCAGGCAGCTCAACTGGAGAGCATCAAAAGCCTCTCGTTAGAAGATATTCGCAAAGACCCTAAACTTCTGCAATTTGCTGTGGCGGGTGGCAAAGCGGCTTTCAGCCTCAATTGCATTCAGTGCCATGGCTCTGGGGCTGCGGGTGGCAAAGGCTATCCCAATCTCAATGATGATGATTGGTTGTGGGGTGGAACGCTTGACCAGATTCACACTACATTGCAGCACGGTATTCGTTACACGTCAGACAGTGACACGCGGCAATCCCTCATGCCATCTTTCGGCGCGGACGGCATTTTGAAACCTGAGCAAATTGATGACGCGGCCGAATATGTTCTGAAAATTTCAGGTCAAAAAAATGATGATGCCGCAGCTCTGCGTGGGGCCGAAGTTTTCAAAGATAATTGTGCGGCCTGCCATGGCGACACGGGGCAAGGCAACCGCGAGTTTGGCGCACCCCGCCTGACCGATGCAATCTCACTTTACGTTACTGATAAAGCAAGTATTGTTGCGCAAATTAAAAGACCACGCCAAGGTGTGATGCCCGCTTGGGGCGCAAGACTGGACGAAGCCACGATCAAGCAACTTACGATTTTTGTGCATGAGTTAGGTGGGGGAGAGATGCCTGCGCAATAGCATGACAGAGATTATCAACACTGTTGAAACCATCGACGCCGTTCCGCATAATAGTGCGGCGCGGCGTTCGCTCTATGCTGCGCGCATAAAAATCCATCCCAAGCGCGGGCAAGGTTACTTTCGCAATCTGAAATGGATTGTGATGTTGGTGACACTTGGCATCTATTATATAACACCCTGGTTGCGCTGGGATCGTGGGGCCTATGCGCCCGACCAAGCGGTGCTGGTTGATCTTGCGCACCGGCGGTTTTATTTTTTCTTCATCGAAATCTGGCCGCAGGAATTTTATTATGTGGCAGGCCTGCTTATTATGTCGGGCATCGGGCTGTTTCTCATCACCTCCACGGTCGGCCGGGCCTGGTGCGGCTACACTTGTCCACAAACGGTTTGGACTGATCTTTTCCTGGTGGTCGAGCGCTTTATAGAGGGCGACCGCAATGCCCGCATTAAGCTTGATGCCGCAAAATGGAGCGCAGGCAAACTCTGGAAGCGCTTTATTAAAAATGTTTTGTGGTTGCTCATTGCGGTTGTCACGGGGGGCGCTTGGATATTTTACTTTGCTGATGCGCCAACTCTGGCGCTGCAATTCTTCACGTTCCAGGCCCCTGCTGTGGCCTATGCAACAGTTGCCATTTTAACGGCGACCACATTTATTTTCGCAGGCTATCTGCGCGAGCAAGTC